>JALNVT010000031.1 GCA_023231265.1 Sphaerochaetaceae bacterium | reverse complement strand
ATGGACGTTCTATTACTTCTCCAGCAGCAATCCTTTGTGCTACAAGACTATTTAGTTTATGTATTCTCATAGAAAGCATTATAACACAAAAGTTATGAAAGTCTAACTTATAATACAAAAAAATGGTTGATATCATATTTCAGATACCAACCAATTATTTATAAGCTATGTTTAGAACGCCTTTCCTAAATCAAAACTGAATTGAACTTGTAGGTAAAGAGGAACTGTTGAATCAGAAAGAACACCAACTGTAGCTGTACTTTCAATAGCAGAAGTCATCATCCATTCAACTGAAGCACCAAATTCTGTTTGGCTGTTATACAGATAATCTTTGATGTCGGTGAAGTTTTGGATATTTGAAATCACATCTTCTTGGATGTAGTAAAGATCCAATGATAAATTATCATTACCAAATTCAAATTCTGTATCAAGTCTATCAGTATCATAAGCGGATGTATCTAAATCATAGGAGTACATGTAACTCACGTATGCAGAAGCATTATCGCTCTTGTATTCAAAATCAACAAAAGGAGAGATAGTATTGGAACTCAATTGATCAAATAAATCGGATTTGATGAACTGTGAGTGAATCATATCCACAGATAGATCATCATTGCCACTTTCATATACAAGATAATCAGCTCCAATTCTCAATGAAACTTTGCTATGTTTGTAATACAAACTACCACCTACCAAGTAATTAGGTACTGATGTTGTGCTTGTATCAAATACTGAAGTCAAATCAAGATTTGGATATGCTGGAATATAAAGCGTTCCATTTGCATTGAAAGATAATTCTTTATTGCCCTTATCTATGAACTTAACGGTATCTGAGATAACAGGATAAATATTTATTTCCTTGTTATCTGTCAATGTAGCGAAGGCACCAACATTCATTGTCAAAGAGTCATTGAATAGTGAAATTGTTGGAATGAATCCTGCGCTTTCTAAAGAATCGCCATCTCCATCAAATACACTGTTGAGAGTCATATCAGAAACAAATGCATAAGAAGTCAGACTTCCTACAGAAATGTTTGATGTCAAACTCAAAGTATCATCATCACCAATTGTTCTGTATACCAGAGCTGATTGAATTGGGGAGTCTATTTCTGTTTCATCAATATCAACTTCAATTATATCATTTATATTGAATTTGAAAGTCTTGATCAAACCAAAATAATACATCCAAGTTTCGCTTGTTGATGTAGAAGAATCAGGTAGAGGGTAGAAAGAATACTCAATATCATCAGGGAATGTTGAACCAACAACATCTACGAGCTCAGCTTCAAAGTTCAATGCAATATCAAAATTATCTGTTCTGAAGTAAGGATTCAAAGTAACTTTTGTATTGAATTTCTGAGATGAGAAACTGAAATCATCAGGATAGTATGAACCTTCTAATGTAGTAAGCAATCCAAAATTATTTTCTTTATTTGTTGAATCTGCTTTTTCCATATTGCTATTATGAGCTGAGTCCATCATATCTGATTGAGTGCTTGCCATGTCAGATGAAAGAACTTCTTCTGTTGCAATATCTTTAGAACCCGTTGCAAGAATATTTGCAATTGTAGGGATGCTTTCAGTCTTTGATTTTCTAACAACAATCTTGGTAAATTGAGGTTTCATTGGAATATTGGTTTCAATATCATAATCTATGTTATCTATATTTGGAGAGATCAGATAAGGAGATAAACTGGAATCTATTTTAATTGATGATAGATATTCTTCTACATCAGCATTGTCTTTCCAATCTGTAATTTTGAATGCTTCAGCAAGTCTATTTGAAGTTCCAACCTCGATATTTGACGAATGCACAATTGTAGGAATGATGCTGATTATATTATCTTTATATACATTAACATTAACATCAATAATCTTGTCATAACCAACACCTGTTGTTGTGATATAAGTATCATTGGTTTTATAAATTGCAGCAAGTGATTTTGAGCCATCAATAATTAAATCAATACCATTCAAATTCTCTGCAATAAATTTGCTTGTGATAGTTTCATCATTGTAGTTAGAAACAAGCACTACCAAGTCAGCATACTGATGAGCTGTATCGATAGCATTTTGAGCATTGTTCAAAAGAACATCAGATTTGAAGGAAATATCTTCAAGTTGTGATAAATCTGAAGGACTTGATAATCCAAATACTGCAATTCTGAAGTCATTATACTGATAAAGAGCATAAGGGGAGAATATGTTATAATTATCTTTATCAAGAGTATTGGTGCTTACAAAATTGACATTTGAATTTAAATCAAGTTCTTTAAGCCTGTTTGAGCCATATGCAAAGTCAAATGAACCTGGAACAAATACATCATAACCAATTTTATCAAGAAGGGCAGTTGCTGTCTTTCCTTTATCTTGGTTTACTGCAACTGAACCAGATAGAGTGTTACCTGCATCAATCAACATGTATTTCTCATTATCTTTATCAGCTGCATCTAGAATTCCTTTGAATGTAGCAAAATTGAGCATGTTCACATTGCCTTCGCCATTTCCAGTTGCAATTATGTTGAGAGTATATTGTTCAGAGGAATCATCACTCTTACTTATAGCTTTTACTCCATAAGGGAAGGTTGAATTTATAAAAGCATTTCTGGAGTTCAATTTATCAAGCTCATTATATGCAATAAGTTTTGGTGTATCTAAATTCATCTTATTGTTTTCATGAACACTGTAAGTTTTACCTGTCAAACCGTTATAAACAATTGCAGAGCCCTTATTCAATTCAAAAGCTTCTTTTTCATCTGTTGTGATGACCTTGATATCGCCAACACCATTTAAAGTATAGCTGGTAACTGGTGTTAGAATTTTGATATTTGCTGCAGTCTCACTGCGAGAACTGATCTGGGCAGTACCATCTACTAAATAAAAAGTAAATTCACTGTTGTTCTCGTTGATTACAAATATTGAATCTTTATCAACAATTATATTACCAAATTTATAAGTAAAAACAGATTTATCATTTCGAGTTTTGATGATTAAAGTATCATCAACTGCTATGTATGATTGATTTACATTTTTTAAATAAACTCCATTTTTGTCATAGAAAAATATATTGTTAATTGATCCAGCACTTAATGCAATTGATGTTTTAGCAAAAATAGATCCTGCTATAACCACACTGAGAATAATTAAAGATATTATTCTTTTTTTGAAGATTTTTTTCATAGTTTCCCTTTAAACTCTATTAAAATAGAGAAATTCTAAATCCAAATTTGTAAGAATATTCTAAAGTACCTTCATTATCAGTTTCTAAAGATAAACCTACATCAAACATATTTATACCATATTGTATATCCGATTGTATGGTGAATGCAACATTTTTTCCTGAAGTTAGACCTGTTACAAAGGATTCTTCCATTTCATTACTAGAATCGTCTATTTCATATGTTTTTTCAACTGTTACTTTTAATTCGTTAAAAATTAGAACTGGCGTGTAGCTTTTAAATGAAGCTCCTACGGTAAATGATTCCAATTCAGAATCCTCAAAATTAACTGTTGAATCTATTATAGCATAACTGTCGCCATTTGTAGTGTAATATCCTGTTTCTCCATAAAACTTAAAATCACCGTTGAAAGAAGGAATTAAGGCTTCAGTTAGAAGTTGCCCAACCTCACTTACATAATTAGCGTCTGTATCATCAGCATCTGTGCTTAAATACGATTGAAGATATGCATTATATGAAAATTTAGTGAAGTATCTACCATCAAGTCCAAGTCTCAAACTTATTGAACGTCCATCTTCCGCTACAAAATAATCATCACTTGAGCTATCGCTATCAAAGTTTTTCTCGTTGATCAAATCATAATAAAGAAACATGCTGTAGCTACTTTCATCAAGTAAAGGTTGAGTTATATCAAAAGCAACCGAGTTGTAGGCTGTTGTTGATGAACTATCATTTCCATCAGTTGCATTGTATGTAATTGCTGTAAAACCAAATTCTGTGTTCTGAAAGAATGTTTTATCAGAATAATACATAGGTTTTACATAAAATCTACCTCCATAGAAATCAGGATCTGTTAGATCATTTGTTATGCCCTCAAGTCCCATGAAACCCAAACCAAGATACTTACCATCTAACTTAAACTTCAAACCAGGACGAGTATCATATGATGTGATGCTATCATCTCTGTAATGATATATGAGGGCACCATTTCCTATTGTAGAATTACTTATTTTTCCAAATCTAAAATTAAAATCTTCCCAATCATATCCAAATTGAATGTAGCTTATGAAAGTTAAATAATGAGAGATGTTGCTCATTATATATTCAAAATCACTATCATCATCTTTTTCAACTGGCTCAAAAACTGATGTGTCAAAAACAAGCTGACTTTCATCATTGATATTAAAAGAAAAGGGTAGTCTCAACTCAATTGAAAAATTACCTTTTTCATAATAAGGCAGAAGAATAGCAGAGAAGGGATAAGGATTAGTAACAGATTGTCCTGAATCATCTTCAATGGTGCTGCTATACGTTAGAGCTAAATCCATTCCAGAGGATGATGCATAAGTTGGTAATGAAATCATAGTCATTACTGCCAGAGCAAGTAGTAGTTGTTTTATTTTTTTCATAATTGGTCCTATTTTATATGTTTTATCATCAGCATATGCCAAATAATATAAGTAACATTAGCTTAAGTATATATTATTTTAAAATACTGTTCCATTTAAATTGAAGATTTTCCAGTTAGTTAACTAGAAAATCCACATTTATTATATATTGATAATACTAAATTGATTATATTTATGGTCTTATTCGTGACTAATGTGGTTATGTAAGTTACCACTCATAATTTTCTCACCAATTGGGAAAGAAGTAGTTCTTACTTCTTCCCAAGTTAAAGGCTTTTTATTATCTAACATCATATTTTTCAGCAATTCTATCTGCTCTTCTTTTGGTAATTCTTTGTTCTTAAGTTTCCAAGCTAGAAAAGAAATATATTTTTCTGAATGTTTGGTAGAAAAGCTTCTATTACTTTTCATTATTTCTTTTATAAGAGAATGTAAATAGTTCACTTTCTGTAAATTATATTCTCCATTTCTTGAGTTCTTATCTGATACAACTAATTCATGCTTTATATTATATTTTCCTACAAATGTTTTATTAGCCCTGCTAGAATCTCCAATAAAAAAAGTTTTTGGTGAAAGATTCATAAGAAGTGCTTTAGATAGAGTTACTTCATCTATATTTCCTCTTTTTACAGGTCCTCCACAAAATGTATAATCGTTTGTTATTGCTGTGCAATAACATATTTTATCTTTACTAATTCCTCTTAATCCTAATCCTTTTTTTTGTCTATTTTTAATTTCAGAAGCAGTAGGTATACCATATAGTTCATGATCAGTTTTTCTATATGTAATTCCTGGGGTACCATTGAAGTTATATTTATAGATTTCCTTATCACCTTTAAAGTTAGGAAGAAAATATGTTTCATCAGATTCTACATAACCTTCTAATAATTGACTTTTGCTAGTGTTTACAACTTGTTCCATTACTCTTAATGCGTGAGTATAAACAGTTGAAATGGATGAATCAGTTTCTTCTGCTATTGCTTTATAGGTTTTATTGTCTAAAATCCCACCTATTAGAAGATTCCAGTACCCATCTGATTTTTTGCTACAATGAGCTACCTTGTTGGTAGTGGTATTAAAAGTTTTCTTACATGATTTACATAAATATCTTTGATTGCCTTTAGAATCCTTTCCATTTTTTTTAATGTTATTGGAATGGTTCGATCCACATAAAGGGCAGGAAGTAACTCTAGAAGATTTATTTAACTGGATTTTTATTTTTTCCATTCTAAAAGCTGCTTTCTTTTTAGGTTTCTTTTTAATTGTTCCATCATTTTTAAATGGTTCTAGTTTACTGTTTATATCATTAAGAACTAAGTCTTTTTCATTATCGTTAAGATTATTTAAAATCTCAATTGTTTTCTGTATTTGTTTCATTGCATCTGAATCTAGCATTATTTTTCTACCTTTCCACTAAATTATCATAGAAACAGAATTTTATTAACATCACAAACAACATTTGTCACGAATAAGGCCATATTTATTCACTTTTTGGAGTGAAAATTATCTTCCCATTTTCATCTCTGGGTATTCTATAGCTGAAATCATGTGCTTTGAATACATGCTCTCTAGTTAGATTATCAATATGTGATAACTCGCTGATTATAGGTTTCAATCTTGAACGTATGTTTGTCTGATCATACGGACAGACAGGTTTTACAAATGGTAGAGAATAGGTTGTAGCAATTCGTTTTACAACGGTCTCCCTGATTTCTATCATAGGACGAATTATATGAATTGAACCGTCAAAGAACTCCTGAATAGGAAGCATTGTAGAGAATTTTCCTCTGAAACAAGTATTGATCAAAGTGGTCTCAACCAAATCATCAAGATGATGACCCATTGCAATGAGTCTTATATTGTTGTCTCTTGCATAGTTGAATATGATACGACGTCTATTTCTTGAACATAAATAACAATTGAATTCACCTTTGAATGAAATTGAGTACTGAGGTTCATCTACAATAAGTAAGTCGATATCTAGCTTATCAAAGAATTTGTGTAATTCTTTTTTTGCATCCTCACTTATAGGATGTTCAATCCAGTTGATCATTATTGCACGTAAGTTGTAATTGATTGGAAGCCACTTCCTTCTTAAAGATAGAGCAAGAGCCAGTGCAAGAGAATCTTTTCCTCCACTGATACTCAATAGTACTGTATCCTTATCTTTTATCATACCAAATTCATTTATAGTTTTCCCTGTTTTCTTTACAAAGCGTCTGATCCAAGGTGGAATTGTACCATCAAGTAACTCTTCATAAGGAATTCTCTCTTCATTCATACTTGTCTGCATGTTGTTAATATCTGACATTATTTATAGCCTCATTTATTTCTTTTTCGTTTATATAATCTTGTGTGAATATTCTAATTTTTCTTAATGTTGTCTGAAATTTTTCTCTAACTTCTTTCGTAAAAAGTTCATTGTGCTCTACAAAAGGCTCTTCTGTATCATCATCAAATGTTAATAAGATATCTGATTCAAAAGAAATTGGTTCTGGAATATCAATAATCAACTCATCCTCTCTTAAATCTGGATGATTTTTCTTCAATATTTCGTATAGCTTTCTTTCCATAATAGATCTTGTTTCAAGAGGTCTGCAGTAACTATCAAATTTACATTTTTCATCAAATGATTTTACATATTTAGTTGAAAGCAAATCGTTGTTTCTGACTCTTATTACATTTGCAAGTTCATCACTATGTTTGTCTGCTAAAGCCTCAAATGAATAATCATCTATGTTGTAAAGATCGTTAGCAGTTATTGTCCCATCACTCAAACATTTAACAAGAGCTTTCTTTATCATAGCAGTGGCACATCGAGTTGTTTCATGCCAGTAGACAGTCTTGTACATCTGATACTTAGCAAATAAAAGATGTTCCAATGAAATTTGAGCTTTCCCTTCTAGAGCTGTTTTATTATGCCTAATTGTTAGATGTGATATTATGTAGCTTGAATCTTGTATTCCATAAGTCACTCCACTGAATAGTGCATCACGATTTAAGTAATCAAGTTTATCAGGATCGAGAGCACCTGATAAAACAGATCTAAAGAACAGAGTTTGAGCGTCATTGCATTCTATATCTTTATCAAGAATCTGACAGATTGTATCAACATTGTAATTCTGCTCAACTAACTCTTCATGTAAATCGGTATCGCCTTTTATGATGTAAGTTGCAAGTGTTTCATGATCTGTTAAAGGAAGCTCCTTCAGTGAGTGTGCATAGGGAAAATGTCCAATATCATGGAGTAGGGAAGCACACAAAAAATCATCTATTCCATTTATTGTTAAATTCTTTCCTAGGCCTTTGGTAAGCAACGAGAGTATGATCATTCTTGATAGATGATAAACGCCCAAACTGTGAACCAACCTGGTATGAACAGCGCCTGGATATACAAGCCATGTTGGTCCAAGTTGTTTGATGCGTGATAGTTTTTGAACTTCTTTGGTTTTATAGATACTCATCAATTGTGGTGACAGTTTTATATCCTTCCACAAAGGATCTCTGAGTGTTGCATTATATTCTTTATCTAGATGAATTATTATTTTATTTCTATCTTCCTGTCTCATATTCATTCCTTGTAGTTGTAATCATTTATAATGAGAATATTCCAATATGTCTATTGTATTGGAAAACAAATTGCGTTATCTTTTAATATATGAAAAAAAAGAGTTGTCTTGTATCAATTTTATTGCTTCTAACTTTGCCTATATTCAGCGCATCCTTTTCATTGATTCAGCTTGCTGATGAGGGTCTTCCCCCTTCGGATAATGAAATGGGAAGAATTCTTATAGAAAGTAAAGATGAATTGGCTTTAACTCTTGAAAATGCACTGAAGAGAGATTTTTCTCCGTCTTGGATTGAATCATATGTTGATGAGAAAAATGTATATGGTTTTTCAAAAACTTATAGCCCAATTCTTGCAAACATTCTTCCTCTAAAACAAGCATATTACATCATCACTCCCAAAGTAAGTAGCAATGAGAGTGAGATATTTATACGCTGCGAGAATGGGGCATTATATTCTTTTGTGTTTGATGAGAATAATAAGCTGATATCTGTAATTGAAAAGACATTTAAATCAGATTCTTAAACCAACTCCAAAGGCTGTGTTTGTTATTCTTTTCCTTGACCTCAGGCATATTTGCTGCAGTAACAGCCTCTTTCATAAGAGCCTTCTGGCAATCAATCAAATCATCGTTCTCACTGACCTCTACCTTTCTGTACTCCCCAGTATTTGTCAAAATACGTGCTTTGACGTTATCTGATAAGCAAAGGTCAATCACATGATGTATTTGCTTTGCAATTGCTACATCTTTTATAGGGCATGCAATTTCAACCCTTCTTTCTGTATTTCTTGTCATGAAATCAGCAGAAGAGATGAAAAGTTCCTCATCGATTCCAGAACCAAAACAATATATTCTGGAATGCTCTAAATAACGTCCAACAATGCTTCGTATTTCGATGTTCTCAGTTTTTCCTTTTATACCAGGTACAAGGCAGCAAATACCTCTTACTATCATCTTGATCTTAACATTGTTGCAGGATGCAAGCTTCAAACGTTCAATTAAATCAACATCCGTTAGTGAATTAATTTTAATTATAATCAGACCTTCTTTCCCCTTTGAAATCTCTCGGTCAATTAAATTCAAAAGTGTAGGTTTCAGACCCGCTGGAGCTATAAGAAGACTGTTGTATTTTCCGGTAAGATTTCCAATAGCCATATTCTTAAAATAAAGATTTGTATCATTACCAATATCTTTCTTAGCAGTAATAAAAGAAAAGTCAGTATAAGTTCTAGCTGTAACCTCATTGTAGTTACCAGTTCCAATCTGAGTTATATAGGATATTGAGCCCTTATCTTGGAGTGTGATTAAAGTAATTTTGGAATGTACTTTAAAACCTTCAAAACCATAAGAAACTTTACATCCTGAAGATTCAAGTCTCTGGGACCAGTCAATATTGTTTTGCTCGTCAAATCTTGCTCTCAATTCGATTAAAGCAACTACATCCTTACCATTTTCTGCAGCATGACATAGATACTCCACTAGTTTTGCTTGGTTTGCAAGTCTATATATGGTGATTTTTATGGAAACAACTTTTGGAGAATTTGCAGCTTCTTCAATCAATTTCAAATAAGGATCCATTGATTCAAATGGATAATGAAGCAGAAGGTCTCTATTTTGAATCTGTTCAATCATGCTTTTATTCAAGTTGACTCTTGTACATCTCTGTGGTTTGAAAGGAGTATAACAAAGAGTCCTTCTAACATAATCGTTAGGAAGCTTGCCTGAATATTGGAAAGTAAATTTTAAATCCATTGGTGCAGAAGTTATATATATTTGATCATCAGTCAAGGAAAGTTTTTCTTTTAAAAATCCAATAAAAGAACCTTCAACCTTATGAGAGAGTTCAAGACGGACAACTGCAAGTCTCTTTCTTCTTTGAAGTAACTTCTTCATTTTTTTTCTGAAATCATCTTCAATCTCAAAAGCCTCATCATCTACGCTGATATCACCGTTTCTTGTTACTCTAAATATAACTTTATCTTGAACATCATACATTGAAAAAATATCGTTGTAGTAATGCAATATGATATTCTCAATGCTGATTCCTCGAATACCTTCACCTTCTTTTAAATAAAGCTTTGGGGGAAGAGTCTTTGGAATTCCTATTACGGAAAATAATTCATTATTGTTGTTATGAAGCATTGCTCCTATATGAAGGGTTTGATTGCTTAGGTGTGGAAAAGGATGGTGTGAGTCTACAATCTGTGGAGAAAGAATTGGGAAAATTGTATTTTCATAATATTTTTTAACATCCTCAATTTCTTTTTTTGATAATTGTTCATATGTTACATTCTCAATGTTATGAAGTCTGAGTTGCTTTGCAACCTCAAAATAAGCTTTCTCTTTGACACGATAAAGCTCTCTGACTGTATCATAAATAGCGTGTAACTGTTCTTGATAAGTCATTCCTGATTTATTATCTACAGCTGTTTCGTTGTAATCCATCATGTCGAATAATGAACCAACACGAATCATGAAAAATTCGTCCAAATTTGAATTGAATATTGATATAAATTTTATTCTTTCTAATAGAGGAACTGTTTCATCCATTCCTTCTTCCAGCACTCTTTTATTGAATCTTAGCCAAGATAATTCTCTATTTTGTGTAAATCCTTCTGTATGTAAGTTTTTCATTCAAGCCCTTTTATAATAAATGTATTTTTAATTTTTAAAAAATACTTTTTTTTAATAATATAGCAATTAACCAAAAAACACTAGGTTTATTTTTAGACAATATTTAGCAAAGCTTGAATAAAATGGATTGATTGAGGAATTTGATTGAGAACAGATACAAAAGTATTAAAAATGAATAGTTAAAAGTTTTCTGCCTTCTTCTATATTATAAATTATATTGTTTTTACCAATCAAATCATAAATATTTTGCTCATCTATAAGATAAATTTTTGACTTGCTTAACAATTGATCTGTTTTGAATTCAAAGGTAATACCATTTCTTTTGTTTGAGATGGCTTCTTTGATTTTTGAATCAAGATCATCCTCGTTGAATGATGTAATGTAAAGATCGTTATTTTTGTAATAGTTATAATCATCACTGTAAGCTAAAGGTAGAAGGGATTTATTCTCAATCAATACAGATTGCTCCATCTTGGATGTCGGTATAAGAAGATACTGATATGTGCAGTAATCATCAAAACCAGTATTTCCGTTGGTCACATCAACATGATACCATTTATTATCAATCTCTATCATATTCCACGCATGAGAAACCCCGTAGAGAGTACCAGTTACATATATATTTGGTATGTCCAGATAAATCATTATGTATTGAAAGGAGCGTGCATATGAAGCACAGACACCTCTTTTGTTTATCAATACTGAGTAGCAGCTCTGATCATCCACCAATGAGGCATCATAGTTTCGTGTAAGAGCAAAATATCTGTAAATGACCTCTATCTTCTGAGCGTCAGTTGAAAGGGTATCAAGTGTATCAACAATATCCATTATTCTTCTCTCAACAATTTCTCTAGTTGTCGAGATATCATCGGGATAATCTTTGAAAGTATAAGTCAATGTTGCAGATACTTTTTTCCCACTGCTTGTTTGACTCCATGCATAATTATAGCTCTGATTCACAAAGAAAAGTTGTGGTAAGTCTTTGAACATTGCTTCATTGACTTGATTTACCTCATCTTTTGTAAATGATGGATCTATATCTATAACATTGATTTCACTCAAAAGAGCTGTTGAAATCGTACTGTAAAGAGCAATCTCATTTTTACTGAGTTTACCTTGATAGTAATTTGTTGAAAATAATCCTTCCAAGGATAAAAATAAGAAGATGATAAATGTGAGCGTTTTTTTCATTTGTTTTTTTGTTTTAAAATATAGGGAACCTATGTAGATTCCCTATATTCATATAATGTATTAATAATTATTTGATTGTTAAGAATGCTTTATAAGTTTCAAGAGCACATTCTAAATCATAGACTGCAATTGTTTCCCAAGGAGCATGCATGGAGAGTACTGGAACTCCACTGTCAATAACATCCATGCCGTATTTAGCACACATGTAAGCAATGGTACCACCACCACCTTGGTCTACTTTACCAAGTTCTGCAAATTGATAGCTGATTTTCTTGTTATCAAGTAAGGCTCTGATCTGAGCGATGAACTCTGGGTTTGCATCGTTTGAACCAGCTTTACCACGAGAACCAGTATACTTATTGAAAGCAATACCGTAATTCAATTGAGCAGAGTTCTTTTTGTCAAACAATTCTGCATTGAGAGGATCATAAGCTGCTGAAACATCAGATGATAGCATCTTAGAGTTTCTTAATGCTCTTTTGAGCTTCAATTCAGTAAAGCCGCATAATACTTCAATAACCTCACTGGTTGCATTCTCTAAGAAGTTAGAGTTCATTCCTGTAGCACCAACACTTCCAATTTCCTCTTTATCAGCTAGTAGACATAAAGAAGTTCTTTTAGGAGTTTCATTTGATGCCAAAAGAGCTGCTAAAGATGTGTAAGCACAAGATCTATCATCATGGCCATAAGCTAGAATCATGGAACCATCTAGACCAGCGATCCTTGCCTTACCTGCAGGAACAACTTCAAGTTCTGCTGATAAGAAATCAGCTTCTTCAAAGCCATATTTATCCTCAATCAATTTGATAAGTAAGTCTTTTCCAGATACTTTATCTTCTTCTTTAGAATCTTTATCTGCTTTAGGAGCAAGACCGATTAAGATATCAAGAGCTTCACCTTTGATTGCATCAGCCAAAGTCTTTTTAGCTTGTTCTTGTCCTAGATGAGGAAGAATATCACTGATTGAAAGAGATACTTCATTCTCATCTTCACCAATTACGATATCTAATTTGGTGCCATCTTTTTTGATTACAACACCATGAATAGCAAGAGGAAGAGTGACCCATTGATATTTTTTAATTCCACCATAGTAATGTGTATCAAGATATACAAGTCCATCGCTTTCATATAGAGGGTAAGATTTAACATCAAGACGAGGAGAATCAATGTGAGCACCAAGAATGTTCATTCCGTTTTGTATATCTTCTGTTCCAATATGGTACAGTGCAATGGTCTTACCCATATGATTGAAATATACTTTATCACCAGGTTTGATTTGACCTTTAACTTTTGTAACATCTTTGTAACCAGCTTTTTCAGCTTGTTTTACTATTTCATTGACACATTCTCTCTCTGTTTTTCCGTTGTCCAGAAAAGAACGGTAATTATTTACTAAATCATTCATTATATATACGTCCTTATAATTAATATTTGTTTATGTTCAAAATATAACACCTTTTTTACGTTATGAACAGTTTGTATAGGATAACATGTTATGATTTTTTAGTGAGCAATGTAATATTACATTTCAACTATTCCTTATACGATTTTTGTGGCAATGAATTGTTCGGACGGTGGAATGAACCATCAGGTTCATTCCAAATGAAATCGAAGGACGTAAAAAAACATCAATGCAATATTGATGTTCTTTACTTTTAATAGAATTAAAGTAGCGGCGAAGGGACTTGGACCCCTGACAAAACGGATATGAGCCGTTTGCTCTACCAACTGAGCTACGCCGCCATAAAGTTTTTTATGGCTATGTTTTCAACATACAATAAAAAAAACTAATATTTTTATTAATTACTTAATAAAAATTATTAGCGGCGAAGGGACTTGGACCCCTGACAAAACGGATATGAGCCGTTTGCTCTACCAACTGAGCTACGCCGCCGATGTAAGTTACTCTTCACTCGAGCACGTTCGTTAATCTATTAAATATTACTATTTTGGTCAATAGTATTTTATAAAAAAAATATAAAAATAAATCATAAAAATATTCAAAATAGTAAATTTAAAAATATTTCTTGTAACTATACATAAATAAAGTTATTATTTTAAATAAATACTATGAAAAATTTAAACACCAACAGAAAACTATATGATTTACCAGTGGAAATATTATTAACTTTGCTATCAGCAGTTACTTATTCCTTAGCATTTCCTTCCTATATAAGTGATACAGGATTTCCAATATTCGCTACATTTGCACTTATTCCAATGATTGTCGCGATAAATAGGACCAAATGGGTGTACTCTCCGTTGTTAGGAATAGTATGGGGAGCATCTTTTCTTTCAATCTTCAACTATTGGCTCAGTACATTCCATCCTTATGCCATATTGCTCGCTCCAGTTTTAAGATCTATGCAATTGATAGTGTTGATGCCCATATTTAAAATGGGATATCACCTTCCTAAAAAACATAAAGTATTATTTCAAGCAACTTTGTACACACTTTATACTTACCTCATGCAGATAGGATTTCTTGGTTATCCTTATGGAAATTTATCATCTGCTTTTGCACCATGGCTTCCATTGATTCAACTGTCGTCAGTTACTGGAGAATGGGCTATATCTTTCATTATGATGATACCCCAAATCTTTATAGCAAATTACTTTGTAAGAAGAACAAAAGGGCAGTTCTTTGAATACTTACAGGAAAATGATATATACATCATTCTATATGCAATGCTGATGTTCATCAATTTGGTATTTGGATTCAGTACAATTCAGTACTACAACAGAATCAAACCATCAGATGAAATAAAGATTGCTACAATTCAGCACAACAGTGATACTTGGATTGGTGGATACACACAGTATAAGAAAAATTTTATAACCATGCGAGATCTCACAGAAGAAGCTATGAAAGAAAATCCTGACATGGTAACTTGGAGTGAAACAGCATTTGTACCATCAGTTGAATGGCATACAAATTATCCATCATCTCAACTTACAAGCAAACTTGTGGATGATTTTGTTAATTTTGGAAAATCATTACCTGTTCCATTGGTAACAGGTAATCCTGAGGGAGTTTTATCAGAAGGAGCCAGTGAACCATTTGATGAAGATGGAAACTGGAACAGAGATGATTATAATTCTGTCATTTTATTTGCAAATGGAGAATTACTTGATTCTTATAGAAAACAACATCTTGTTCCATTTACTGAGTATTTCCCATATGGAGATATCTTCCCTAAGTTCAATGACTTTTTGAAAAGCAATGATTTTCACTTTTGGTTACCTGGAACAGAATCTAAAATTTTTGATTACAAAGGACTTAACTTCTCAACATCAATATGTTTTGAAGACATCTTTCCATTCATAAGTCGTGAATTTGCCTTACAGGGGTCATCCTTATTTTTGAATCTCTCAAATGATAGCTGGTCAAGAGCTGTAAGTGCAGAAAGGCAGCATCTCAACCTTGGAGTCTATAGATCAATAGAAAATAGACGTTCTACAGTTAAATCCACGAACAGTGGTATAACATGCTTGATTCTTCCAACAGGCGAAGTGGTGGATCCAATGGAGCCATTTATTGCAGATTATAATATCTACAGTGCTCCAATTTATACAGAAGAAGATTTTGGACTTTCTTTATATACAAGGTATGGTGATTGGATGATTTATCTGTTCTATCTGATAGATATAACTTACATAGTATTCAGATCAGTAAATGTAATAATGCAGAAGAAGAGAACAAAATTCAATTCATAGATTGAAGAGCAGTTAATAGATATTTGAAATAAGAAAATCAGAAATTATACTGTGTTTTTTTTATCATGCAGATATAAAAATTTAGTAAAATCTTCCATGCACAATGGTTTGGAATATAAATATCCTTGATGTATATTAATTTCAATTGAGGACAACTTATCTGCCATATGCTGTGTTTCAATCCCTTCAGCTATAACTGTATATTTGTAGTCTTTGAATATACTTGTTATTCCTTGAAGAACAATCTCGTATTTAGAATTGTCAATCAAAAGAACAAGTTGTCGGTCAATTTTTATTATATTAAATGGAAGTTTCATTATCATTTTGATGTTTGCATAACCTGAACCAAAATCATCTAATGCAAATTTAATTCCGTTAGCTCGTAGTTTAATCATGAGCTTTTTTACTTTTGGAGCAGAAACGGCAACAGTCTCAGTTATTTCAAATATAAAACGCTTGGGATCTAAATTGTAACTGTTGATGGTATGCAATATCTCTTTATCAAGATGGTCTCTGAGGCAATCTAATACTGATAAATTGATGGATATATGCTTGAATGTTTCTGGAAGATTTACAGTGCTCAAATACTTACATACATTTTCTATAATAATAGGCGTCAATTGCGTGATTGTTCCATTTTGTTCTGCAATTGAAATAAATTCATTAGGCATTATCAAACCAAGTTTCTCATCTTTTATTCTTACTAAAGATTCCGCTCTATCATAAGTTTTTGTCTCAAAGTTGTATATTGGCTGCAAATAAACTGCAAATCTCTTTTCTAAAATTGCCTTGTTAAGAGCAATTTCTACCTCTTTATTGCGAATTACTTTTTCAAGGATTTCAGAATCGAAGATATCTTTATTGCTTCTTTTACATTCATTGAACCCGTCTGTTAATAAATCGTATGTGTTTGATTCATAAGGAATGCTTAAAGAGCTATCTGTATACATGATTCTGGCATTGATCATATACGATGATTCTCCTACATTATATTTCAAAGGGAATATATCGTTAATTTTCTTCAATAAATCAGTTTGATATTTATTCTTAGTTGTTATGAAAATAAAAGTGTCACCTTTGTGGAGAAAAAGATATTTTCCACTTCCAGACAAAGGTTTGAGAGTCTCTGCAACTTTTTTTATCAACCCAGTCATTGGTT
>JALNVT010000030.1 GCA_023231265.1 Sphaerochaetaceae bacterium | reverse complement strand
GTTGGATTCTGTTAGACCACTATTCAAAATATTCCTTAAAAGGAGTAATCTTTTTATTGAAGAGGTAAATATGTTTGTGGGAAGAGATAATGAACTTAAGTTACTTGAATCTTATTATAAATTGGACCATAGCTTGCTCATTATATTGGGTAAAAAAAGATGCGGGAAAACAACTTTAATTCAAAAGTTCCTTTCAAATAAGAGCAGTTTCTATTTTCTTCCACCTGCCTTTGATGAACAGATGAATATCATTTCTTTTGTTGAGCAGTTTTCATCAACATATAAAATCAATTCAAAGATGCCAATAAGAACTTGGGATGATGCTTTTTCTTTTTATCTTAAACATATTGATGATAGCTATAAAAATATTCTTGTTATCGATGAATTTTCAAATCTTATCCATGAGAACAAAAAGTTCTTATCTGTATTCAAAGAGGTTTGGACCAAAAAGCTTAAAAAGCATAAAATACAGGTCATTTTATGTGGTTCAAATGTAAAACTTATGAGAGATTGTACTTCTGCAAGGAGTCCAATTGCCGATATTGTAATTGATACAATTCAAGTGAATGAGCTTTCATTCACAGATGCCTGCAAACTGATGAGTACAAGATCTTTCAAAGAGCAAGTGAGGTTGTATTCAATAACAGGCGGAATACCTATTTATTTAAATATTGCAGAGTCAAAGAAAATACGTGCTTTTGTTGAAGAGGAATTTTTCGATCCATCTGGATATTTTTATAGAGAAAAAAAACAGATTCTATCAGATAACATTGGTTCCAGAGATAGTGCTGTTCTTACTGCAGTAGGAAGAGGTGAAACAGTTGCTACAGCTATTGCCAATTCATTGAATATTAAAGAACATCTGATTAAATATTCATTAGCTAATCTTGAAAGGCATCTTCTGATTAAAAAAAATATTTCACTTGTTTTAAAAGGAGATTCAAAAAGTAATAAATTCTTATATTCTATCGACAATAATTTTTTAAATTTTTACTACAATTTCATGTATCCATATTTATCCGAGTTAGATAGAGGGCTCAAAAAGAATGCGCTTGAACATTTTGATACAGTCTTTGAATATCAATATCAAGGTATGGTATTTGAATCAATATGCCAACAATTGTTTGAAGATACAGTGAGCAGTGGGCAATTTGAATGGACAGCATCTACATTGGGTGGTTATTGGAACAATTCCAATTCTATTGAAATAGATGTTGTTTCAAAGGACAATGAAACCTATAAAGTTTTTTTAGGTGAATGTAAGTTTTTCAAGACAAAACCAGTGGATATGAGAATTTATCATAGATTAAAAGAAAAGGCTAAATTTCTCAATGAAAAAGATATTATATACGGTTTATTCTCAGTAACTGGCTTCTCTGATGATATCATGAGATTGGCTAAATCAAGTGACCATTTGATTTTATTTGAAGAATATGAGATGTTAGATTTAAATTAAGACAAGTTTATCTTATATTTAATCATTTATAACGTTATATTAATTATTTACATTGTTTTTATGTCTATTGTATAATCGAGTTTGAGCAAACTCTTTGCTTAATTATAAACTGAAACACAAATTATTTTTAAAGGAAAAGAAAAAATATGTTAAAAATCTGGATTACTGGATCCACAGGACAAATTGGTACTGCTATCAATGAGATCTTAAACCCTTTAGGTTACGAAGTTTTTGATACAGACCACGAAGTATTGGATATAACAGATCTTGATGAAGTTTTAAACTTCTGTAAGTCAAATCGACCACAGGTAATTATTAACTGTGCTGGTATCGCTAATGAGAAAGAATGCAGGGACAATCCTGAGCTTGCTTACAAGGTCAATGCCTTAGGTGCAAGAAATGTTGCAATCGCAGCTTTTAAGATCAATGCCAAGCTTGTTCAAATATCAACAGATGATGTTTTTGATGGAAAAAGTGATTCTCCTATTACTGAATTTGATAAGACCAATCCTATTTCTGAATATGGTAAATCAAAAGAATGTGGTGAGAATTTTGTTAAAGAATTCGCTCCAAAGCATTTCATCATCAGATCCAGTTGGGTTTATGGCGAAGGTCAGAACTTTGTAACTTACATCCTTGATAAAGCAAAGCGTGGAGAGGCTCTGAATATATCAAGAGACCAAAGCAGCTCACCTACAAGTGCTAAAGAGCTAGCAAGATTTATTTTATACATAATCAACACAAACGAGTATGGTACTTACCATTTCACCTGTGGTGGTAGATGTAGCAGAATTGATTTTGCTAAAGAAATTTTGAAACAGGCTGGCCTTGATAACACAATCGTTCATGAAGTTCATAAGTCTGATTCTGAATATTCTATGAATCACCCAACTTATGCAGTATTAGATAATTTTATCATAAGAATTGAAAATAAGTACAAAGCAAAATCTTGGCAAGATGCATTACAAGAATATATAAAGGAATCAAAATAGTGAGTAAAGAAGTAAAAAAAACAAAGAAACAGTTGGGATTGACTTCTCAAATATTTATTGGCTTGATTGGCGGTGCGTTAGTTGGACTGCTTTTTAACTATCTAATTCCACAGGGATATGTAAGAGATACTGTTTTCATTGATGGTATATTCTATGTTGTTGGACAAGGTTTCATTAGATTGATGCAGATGCTTGTTGTTCCATTGGTATTCTGTTCACTTGTATGTGGTAGTATGGCTATTGGTGATACAAAACAACTTGGTAAAGTAGGTATAAGAACAATTGGTTTCTATTTAGTTACCACAGCATTGGCTATAACAGTTGCTCTTACAGTTGCAAACTTCATCGATCCAGGTATTGGTTTGAACATGAATGCAATTCAAGCTGCAGATAATGTAACAATTTCAACAAAAACTCCAATAACACAGACTTTGTTGAATATCATTCCAACCAATATTTTTTATGGTTTGACAAACGGTAAGATGCTTCAGGTAATATTCTTTGCATTATTCATTGGTATCATATTAACAAGACTTGATGATAAAGCTACAACAGTGAGTAACTTCTTCAATGAATTCAATGATGTTATGATGGAAATGACCATGCTAGTTATGAAAGCAGCTCCTTTTGGTGTTTTCTGCTTGATAGCAAGAACTTTTGCATCCACTGGATTCAGTGCTTTCTTACCAATGTTGAAGTATATGTTAGCAGTATTACTTGCTCTATTTGTTCAATGTTTCTTTGTATATACAGGATTATTGAAAGCAAGTACAGGTTTGAGTCCTGTTGTGTTCTTGAAGAAATTCTTCCCAGTAATGGCTTTTGCTTTTTCAACAGCAACTTCAAATGCTACAATTCCTCTTTCAATTGAAACTCTTAAGAAAAAACTTGGCGTTTCTAAGAAGATATCATCATTCACAATTCCTCTAGGTGCTACAATCAATATGGATGGTACAAGTATAATGCAAGGTGTTGCAGTAGTATTTGCAGCTCAGGCATATGGTATTCAGCTTTCAATGGCTGATTACATCACTGTTATCGGTACTGCAACTATTGCATCTATTGGTACAGCTGGTGTTCCAAGTGTTGGTCTAATCACATTGACTATGGTATTCAACTCAGTTGGTCTTCCAATTGAAGCTATTGCTCTTATCATGGGTATCGATAGAATTCTTGATATGACAAGAACAGCTGTTAATATCACAGGTGATGCAGTATGTACAACAGTAATTGCAAACCTTAATGGTGGTGTTGATAAGGAAATATTTTACAAAAAAGATATAAAAGATATCAGTTAATTTCATTAAACTGTATCAAAATAATGGTCTGATTAATTTCAGATCATTTTTTTTTTGAGCAATACATAATTATAAGCAAAACATTAATAAAATAATGGCAATTCAAAACGTTGATTTTATGTAAATCTCAATTTTATTATTAAACTATATAGGTTTCAATCAAATTCACTGTTTCATCTTTTACCTTATCTTCTTTTGAGTTATTATGTACTCACTATTTATATAGAGGACGAATAATGAGATATATTGATACCTTCAAAGAAGGCGAAAAAATCAAAGGTGTATACCTTTGTAAGAAAAGATTCACAGTAACCACAAAAAGCGGAAAAGAATTTGATATTGTTAAATTACAAGATAAAACAGGATTGATCGATGGTAAGATCTGGAATACAGATAACTACTCAGTAGATGATTTTGGTACAATGGATTACGTAAGCTTGATGGGTGAAGTTCAGTCCTACAATGGTTCACTAGAACTAAATCTTTCACGAGCTACAGTTGCAAATGATAATACATATTCGATTGAAGATTACATGCTTTCATCAGAATATGATATTGAAGAGATGTTCAAACAGCTTCTATCTTTCATCGATTCTGTTGAGAACAAATATTTAAACAAATTACTCACATCTTTCTTTGTTGATGACAAAGAGTTTGCAGAGAAATTTAAAATCCATTCAGCAGCTCGTTCCATTCACCATGGTTTCAGAGGTGGACTTTTAGAACATACTTTAAGTGTTACCAAGAATGCTGATTTCTTTTCAAAGAATTATTCTTTTTTAAACAGAGATCTTTTGATTACAGGTGCTATTATGCATGACATAGCTAAGACCAAAGAGCTCTCTCCTATGCCAGAAAATGAGTATACCGAAGAAGGTAATCTGATGGGACATCTTGTTATGGGTTCTGAGATGATTGGTAGAAGAGCCGATGAGATTGAAGGATTCCCTTATGATTTGAAACTTGAAATGCAGCATATGATTCTCGCCCATCATGGAGAGCTTGAATATGGTTCTCCTAAAAAGCCAGCACTTGCAGAAGCTTTTGCTTTAAATATGGCCGACAATGTGGATGCAACTATGGAGACGATTAAGGAATCACTTAAAAAAGAGACCACTGAAGGAAACTGGGTTGGATATCATAAGATTTTAGATACCAATCTTAGAAAGACAACTGTAGAGTAATTTTATAACATGCTCTATCAAGGAGCAAACTGATTGTTTGCTCCTTTTTTATGCATGTTCAATGATTGTTAATGGCGTAAGCAAAACTTACACAGATTTAATAAAAAAGATGGCCTATTTATGCCAGTTTGTGTCAAATGCAACAGACAAGGTTCTTCATTTCCTATACATTGGATATGAATTTAAGTTAAAGACAAGAAAATCATCTCACAGAGATGGCTTTTACTAAAGTAAAAGATATAAATTTCAACAGAATGCAGGCAGTAACTGCTAAGGAGCTACAATGGACTCTAGTTGGAGATCATTTAATGGATACATTTGGAAAGAAGAGGTCAATGTAAGAGACTTCATTCAAGAGAACTACACACCCTATGAAGGTGATGATCAATTTCTTGAAGGACCTACACAGAATACAACAGAACTCTGGACTCAGGTTATGAGTCTAACAGAACAAGAACGTGCTAAAGGCGGAGTTCTTGATATGGATACAAAGATTGTATCTACAATTACAAGTCATGATGCAGGATATCTCAACAAAGATAAGGAAACTATTGTTGGTTTCCAAACTGACAAACCATTCAAACGATCTCTCCAACCTAATGGTGGTATCAAAATGGCTGAAAAGGCTTTGAGTGAGAATGGCTACAAGATTGATGATAATGTAAAACATATTTTCACTGATTACAGGAAAACTCACAATGATGCTGTATTTGATGTTTATACATCAGAAATGAGAAAATGTAGATCAAACCATATCATAACAGGTCTTCCTGATGCTTATGGTCGTGGTCGAATAATTGGCGACTATCGTCGTGTTGCACTATATGGTATTGATAAACTAATTGAAGATAAATTGAACCAAAAAGATTCCACTTCTTCTATCATGGATGATAAAACAATCAGAGATAGAGAGGAATTATCAGAGCAGATAAGAGCTCTCAAGGAATTAAAAGAACTTGGTAGCACTTATGGTTTTGATATTTCAAGACCTGCAAATGATGTTAAAGAAGCTATTCAGTGGCTTTATTTTGGTTATCTTGCATCTGTAAAAGAACAGAATGGTGCTGCAATGAGTCTTGGTAGAACTTCAACTTTCTTAGATATTTACTCTCAGAGAGATTTAAAAGAAGGTACATATACAGAGAAAGAAATTCAAGAGTTCATTGATCATTTCATCATGAAATTGAGACTTGTTAAATTTGCTAGAACACCTGAATACAATGATTTATTCTCAGGAGATCCTACTTGGGTAACAGAATCTATTGGTGGTATTGGAATCGATGGCAGACCTCTTGTAACAAAGATGAGCTTCAGATACCTTCATACTCTTTCAAATATTGGTACTGCACCAGAACCAAATCTTACTGTTCTTTGGTCAACAAAGTTACCTATGGGATTCAAAAGATTCTGTGCAAAGGTTTCAATAGAGAGTTCATCGATTCAGTATGAAAATGATGATATCATGAGAGTGACTCATGGTGATGATTATGGAATTGCTTGCTGTGTATCTTCAATGCGTATTGGTAAAGAAATGCAGTTCTTTGGTGCTAGAGCAAACCTTGCAAAGTGTTTGTTATATGCAATCAACGGTGGTATTGATGAGAAGACCAGAGTTCAAGTTGGACCAAAATATCAAGCTATAACATCGGAATATCTTAATTACGATGAGGTTATGGAAAGATTTGTTGATATGATGGAATGGTTGGCTGGTGTCTATGTAAATACATTGAACATAATACACACAATGCATGATAAATATAGCTACGAAAGAATTCAGATGGCTCTTCACGATAAAGAGGTTCACAGATGGTTCGCTACAGGAATTGCTGGACTATCAGTTGTAGCTGATTCACTTTCTGCTATTAAATTTGCAAAAGTTAAGGTAATCAGAGATGAAGATGGTATTGCAACAGATTTCGAAGTAGAAGGACAGTTCCCTAAGTTTGGTAATGATGATGATGGTGTTGATAAGATAGCTTCAGATATTGTAAGACGCTTTATGAAGGCCATCAGAAAACATCCAACCTACCGCAACAGTGTGGCTACCACTTCCCTTTTGACAATCACATCAAATGTTGTTTATGGTAATGCAACAGGAAACACTCCTGATGGAAGAAAAGCTGGTCAACCTTTTGCACCAGGAGCAAATCCTATGCATGGAAGAGATTCCAAGGGAGCAGTAGCATCTCTAAGTAGTGTAGCAAAGATTCCTTTCAGCGAAGCTCAAGATGGAATTTCAAATACATTCTCAATCATACCTGATGCTTTGGGTAAAGGTGGATTGATTATAGATCTTGATGAAGGCTGTGCAGCCTGCAACATCAATTAATTAGGAGTAAAATATGGATAGCAATATTTCAAATGAACAGATAGATAATTTAGTTGGACTTTTAGATGGTTATGCTTCAAAAGGTGGACATCATCTGAATGTAAATGTTTTCAATAGAGAGACTTTGATGGATGCCCAGAAACATCCAGAGAAGTACCCTCAGCTGACAATAAGGGTCAGTGGATATGCTGTAAACTTTGTAAAGCTGACTAAAGAGCAGCAGGATGAGGTAATCAGCAGAACATTCCATAAGGCAATATAATATGATAGGACGATTTCATTCTCTAGAAACTTTCGGAACTGTTGATGGACCAGGAATTAGATATGTAGTTTTTTTCCAAGGATGCCCAATGCGTTGTAAATTCTGCCATAATCCCGACTCTTGGGAGACAAATGCAGGAATAGAAAAGACAGAGGATGAAATCCTTGATGATTATAAAAGAAACGAAGCATTCTACAAAAATGGTGGGATAACTGCGACTGGAGGAGAGCCTCTTCTTCAGTTAGCATTTCTTGTTGAACTTTTCACCAAGGCAAAGGAGCGTGGTATCAATACATGTCTTGATACATCAGGTGGAATTGCTATAAATGAAAACAACAAGCCATTACTTGCAAAATTAGCTTCTGTCTGTGATTTGATCATGCTTGATATAAAACACAGTGATCCTGATGGATATAAAGACCTGACCAATTCAAATCAACTTTTTCCTCTGGAGTTCTTATCATTCATGGATGAAAGAAATGTGAACATTCAAATAAGACATGTTCTTGTTCCTGGAATCACAATGAATGATGAGCAGCTTGTAAATCTTGCAAAGCTAATAGCGCCTTATAAAAGTGTCAGAAGTTTGGATGTTCTTCCCTACCACACAATGGGAGTAAACAAGTACGAAAGTCTTGGGATGAAATATCCTCTTGAAGGAGTCAGAGAAGCCAGTAAGGAAGAAGCAATAAGAGCAAGAAATTTGATAGCCAAAACTATTTCTGATTTAAGAAATAACAAGACTGTCTAATTTTTCTGAGATATGGAACCTCCTTCTCTTCAAAAGAAGAAGGTTCCAATATTCTGACTTAATCACATAAAATTATTTCATTTATGCTATCAAAAATATCTTTATCAATTTCTAAGGAAGCAAGAGTGCTCACTGTTTTGATAATTGAATTCTCATTAAATGCTCCGAACAAGGAATCTTTAAGTTCAATAGAGATTTCATATTTATCAAGAAGATCAAATAGGTCAGTTTTTTTATCTCTCTGAATCAGACTCAATGATTCATCAAAATAAACCTCAACATCAGATGCAGTTGAAACGCCTTTCACTGTCATGCACAGCTCTTTTTTCTTGTCATCATAAGATGATTCAAATTTAGCATCACATTCATCCACCTTCACACTTAAATCACACTCAGCAATTCCAACAAATACCACTGTGTAATTTCTTTTTTCAGGTACAAGAGATCGATCTCCCTGAACTTTGTTGATTCTGAAATATTTCTTATCAAAGTTATTCTCCACTAGAGTTGTTGCATTGATACCTCTCTCATAATTGGAGCTCATGTTGTCATCCTCATAAAGATCAAAAGTGCCATTGGAACCCATGTAAACTTTGAATGTTAGATTCTTAGGATTAATATCAGCTATCTTTTCATCTGTAAGAGGGATGATATCACCCATCTTTATAAGAATTGGCAGCTCTTCTAGAGACCTGTACATGAATGTAGTTCTTCCTCCCTCATATCTTCTTGATGAAAAGAAATCATAATACTTACCTTCTGGGAGATAGACCTTAGCTTTACCCATAAGAAGTTTATCAATCTGAGGAGTTACAATTGGAGATACAATCATATTATCTCCAAAATAGTACTCAGTTTCAACTTTATATGCTTCTGCTTCATCGGGATTTACATGATACATAGGAAGTACAAGAGGAGTATCTTCTTTAAATGCTCTGTAAGCCATTGTATATAGATAAGGTATCAATTGATGTCTTATTCTTAAATACTCACACATTATTCTGGATGTGTTTTTTTCATATCTCCAAGGTTCCTTACTTGTAAACAAACTGTTTGAGCAATGAAGTCTGTTTATTGGTGAGAACACTCCCAACTGATACCATCTGATTTCCAAATCATTATCTTTTATTCCTAGCATGTGACCACCAATATCATGAGACCACCATCCAAATCCTATATTTGACGCTGTTGAGGTGAACTTAGGTTGGAATTTTAGGCTATCCCAAGTGATGTGTGTATCACCAGAGAATCCAATTGGATATCTATGAGAGCCAGGTCCTGCATATCTTGAGAATATCAATGGCCTGTTGTTTCCTTTTTTATTTGCATTGAATCTTGTTATGTTCAACACAAGCAATGGATCAAGTCCTTCAATCTTTGAGAAAGAGCCCTGCTGCCAATCAATCCACCAGAAATCAATACCATCTTCCTCTAGAGGGCCCAATATGTTCTCTTGAAGTGCATCAAGATATTGTCTGCTGCTTGCATCAAAAAGCACAGTCTGTTCAGTTTTAGGATCAATTCCCATGCTCTCAGCCATTTTTTCATAATTGACTTCAAAGGACTTTATTCCATCTGCAGGATGCTCATTGACTGTTACCTTCAAACCTCTTCTCTTCAACTCTGCTAAAAAGCCCTTTGGATCAGGAAAGAAGTCTTTATTCCAAGAATAACCAGTCCAACCACTGCCGAACTTTTTAGGAAGATCTACATAGTGCCAATCCATATCTATTACAGAGACAGATAGAGGAACATCATGGTCTGTGAATTCATTCATGAGTGCCAAATAAGATTCTTGAGTGTATTTATAATATCGGCTCCACCAGTTACCAAGAGCGTAGCGTGGAATCAGAGGAGTCTTACCACTCAATTCGTAGAAATCTTTCAAACCTGCTTTAAAATCTCTGCCATAGCCAAAGAAGTACAGATCTTCATTCCCACCAGTTCTAGGTTTTACAAAACCATCATCAGTTAGAAGCATTGTCTTTGAATCATCAATGACAGAATATCCCGATTGTGAGAACAATCCTGGCTCCAATTCACACTCACCATCTACATCATCAAGAGTTCTGGCAGTTCCTCCAAAAGTAACAACATCTTCTCCATAGAACCATTTGTGGCCATTTTCAAGAATTGGCTTCTTAAGTGCTACAAACAATCCTGTTTCACTGAATTTATAGCCATCACATTCCACGATAAGCTCATCTGTGTAAAGATTTAAATATCCATCCTTTTCTTCGACAGTAAAATCAACCTTCTTGTAATCTCTGTTCACTGCCATCATTGATTTATCATCAATAAATTTTTTATCTTTGGAATACTCAAATCTAATCAATCTATCTGTAATTACAGATATCCTAACACTCTTGAATGTGACAATATTGCCATCAATCTTATAATTATTTGCACTCATATAATGCTCCTTTTTTAGTTCTGTACGAATTTTTTAGGGGATACCCCAGTAATTTTGCTAAAAACATTTGAAAAATATGCAGGGTTGCTGTACCCAACTTGAAATGTAATCTCACTTATTTGAAGTCGACCTTCTTTAAGAAGATGTTTTGCTCTTTCAACTCTATATTCATTTAAATATTGAAGTACATTTTTACCCGTTTCTTTTTTATATTGACGACCAACATAATTTGAAGAGAGGTGCAATGATTCTGATATCTCTTCAATTGATATTGGATTCATATAATTGTTTTCAATGTAAGTATTAACTTTCAGAGATATCGAATTATTCATATATACTGAGAATAATTTTAGTAATATCAAATGAGTCTCCATCACAGCTTTCTTCAGAGAATAACTGCTATAACAATTTTTCATCAGCTCACTCAATTCATCTGAGACTTTTAAAAAATCATCTATCTTTATTGATCTTTCTTGAAATGATGTTCCAATCAAAGAGAACAGCACTCCAACTTGGTTTGTTTCATGGTCAATATCATAATTCTTTGTTTTGAATTCATCAAAAAAATCATCATTTATAAGTTTCAGATCTTCTATATTTGAAGAAATGTAACCATCTATTATCTTTTTTGCATAAAGAGAACAATCTACAAGAGATGAGGGTTTGCCATCGTCATCATTTGCCTCTGTTATACTGTAGCTATTTTCATCAAATATTCTTCCAAGATTGCTCAAACTTTCAAGATAAGCTTTTTTAAAATCAATTGATTTTCTGTACTCTCCACTTATTCCGATGTTAATCTTCATCTCCACAAGAGTTGTACACGATGTTATGAATTGCTCACTCATCTGCTTTATAATTTCAATTCTATTGGACTCTTCTTTTTTTGTGGAGACAAGTAAGATATATAGACTATCAAATCTCTTTGTGATTTTAGGTGATAAAGATTTATAAGCATACTCTATAAATTTTTTGAAGTTTGAATTTTCGTTGTTATTCAATGTCTCAATACTCAAGATGTAATATGGCTCATCCTTATCTAAATTTAATTCAAAATATGAGTCAATTTCAGATTGTTCAGTTGTTTTTAAAAACAAAGATTCAAAATTGATTTTGATATCATCACGCATTTCAATTTCTTTAATTGTAGCTTTGATGGCAATAGGTAGATTCTCTCTGTAATTTGTTTTCAATACATACTGTTTGACCTCCAAAGCAAGAGCTCTTTGTGCATAACTGAATTCTCCATAGGCAGATAGAATGATCACTGATATATTTGAATTCAATTCTTTGAGTCTCTTTATCAACTCAAGGCCATCCATACCAGGCATTCTGATATCTGTAATAAGAATATCAATTGGATTTGATGCTGCATATTTTAGAGCCTCAATTCCATTGGAAGCTCCAAAGACCACAGAACAATTGAGAGAGGCCCAATCAGTCAAAACCTCTATACCTTTTCTCAATATGTTTTCGTCTTCTACAAGCATTACTTTATACATGAGTATAACTCCTCTATTGGTTTGTCTTTATTGTCTATATAAGGGAGGTGCAGCACAGCCTTGGTTTTATTGGCTATTTCAAAATTATATGTTATTCCATATTCCTCACCAAATAATAGATGAATTCTGCTGTTTGTATTTTTAACTGCTATATGATGTGAGTGACTGTCTTTATTGATGAAAGTAAAATCTCTTTCAAAAGATTTTCCATTGTCACTTACAATTGCATACAGATCATCTTCAACTCTGTTTATTTCAATATCTATGACTCCTTGTTCTATACTGTCTTCGACTCCATGAATGACTGCATTCTCTACAAGTGGTTCTATTGATAGTCTTGGCACAAATACAGGATAGAGAGACTCATCTATTTTGACATTTATCTTCAATTTATCTTCAAATCTAAATTTCTGTATTTTAAGATAGCAATTTACATATTTCATCTCTTCTTCAAGTGGTATAAAAGGTGAATTATCTTTTGTATTGAACATTGACTGCTCCAATACTGTACTCAAAGCTGTTATCATCTCATAGGTCTTTTCATCTCCATTCAAAAGAGAATTTGTTGAAATTGATGTGAGTGTGTTTATCAAGAAGTGAGGATTCATCTGTGATTGCAGCTGTCTTATATCTGACTGCAGCAGAAGAACATCACTTTTATAACCTTTATCAATCAATCTCTGCAGCTCTAAAGACATGGAGTTGAATGCATCAACTATTTCATCTAAATCCTTGTTTCTGTCTCTCTTTAAAGTTGTACCCATCTTATGTGTCTTAATTTCATTGATTCCATCAATCAATCGAACAATGAACTTTGTTGTGGAGCTTGATAGCATAGCAACAATGGTAGTTATGATTATCAGCATAACTATTGAAACAATCAACAAAGTATTAAGTGTCGTCACAGTAGGTCTATTTAAGTAAGCATTTGGGACCACTATCTCAAATTCAAAAGGGGTATCATCGATAGGTCTTATCTCACTGAAACCCACATCAGGGTATAACTTGTTTAATATCTCAACAGCAAAGCTTTGTTTTCCAATATTTGGTTTATGTGAATAAATTGTGCTCCCATAAAACAAAATATTCAATTCAATCTCATCAGGTATTGATTCCAAATAATCAACAAATATATCAGTATTGATCTCATATATATATGAAATTGCCTCATCACATGTACTGTTGTAAACTCTCTGTATGTAAAATATTGCATTTCCACTTCTGAAGAAAAAATTTGAATCATCAATTTTTTTGGTCTTTCTATATACCTCTGATAATGATAACTGTACATCATCAACATTACCAGAAAGTCTCTGAGCTAAAATTGTATGATAATCATCAGTGAACAGACCTATGTTTGTGACAATCTTCGATTTCCATGTTGTATTGAACATCAGTGTTGAATCTGTTTGAAGCTTTAAAATCTGTATGAATATTGCATCCTTGAGTCCATCCCCTGCTAACTCAACATCTTTTGAAAACCACTGTCGTATTGCAGGAACTGCTATCAATGAATATGACAAATTGTAAAGATCTTCAATATTTGAACTATACTGCTCCAATTGATTATCTATGGTTCTCTCAATCTGTTCAAATGCATTCTCTCTTGTTATTCTTGAAAAAGAAACAAGAAGATATGTAGATGAAATGAGCAGAGCTATCACTACAGAAATAGTATTCATCAGTATAATCTTAGCTCTAAATGTTTTTTTCATTAACAGTACATCCTCAATGATTATTTCTTTTATTATACATCATATATAGCCATACAGAAGTAGTTTTTTTTATTCTTTGACAGAACCTGCTGTCAAACCATTGATTACTTGTTTCTGCAGAACAACATAGAAGATGATGCTTGGAATTGCAATTATTGTAGTAGCTGCAAACATAGCTCCATAATCAGAAGCAAATTGAGATGTAAAGTAATAAAGAGCTATAGGAACTGTTCTCACTTCATTCCCTGTTGTAAGAGTCAATGCAAATTGGAATTCTTTCCAACACAATAAGAACTGCAATACTCCAGCTGTTGCAAAACAAGGTTTTGTAAGAGGCAATATTATCTGCATATATGTTCTGAAGAAAGATGCACCATCAATGTAAGCTGCTTCTTCAAGTGATTTCGGTATTGTCCTATAATAACTCAGCATTATATAGAAAGTTGTTGCCATTCCAAGTCCTGCATAAACCAAAACTAAAGATGTCTTTGAGTTGTAAAGATTCAACAATCTCATAGTGGTAAATAACGGATAAAGGAGAGCAGCTCCTGGGATGAAAAGCACAGATGTAAAGAGCAATTTAACAACATTGCCAAATTTTAAAGTGAATCTTGCAATAACATATGCAGCCATGCTCATGGTAACTAAGTTCAACATTGTTCCAATTATTGATATCAACAAACTATTTCTAAAGAATATTAAAAATGGTGCCATTTTAAAAGCTGTTATATAATTCTCAGGATGTAAGCCTTGAGTAAAACCTGCATTCCCACTTATGATGTCAAAATTTGATTTGAATGATGATACAAACACCCATACAAAAGGGACCACTGATATAATAATAATTAAAGTAATAAATATTCCGATTAATACTGTTCCAAGTTTTTTCATAGTAAACCTCTAGCCTTTGTCTTTTCCGATGTGAAAGAGTTTGTTGATTGCAAATACTGTAATTGATCCCAATATAATTAAATAAACACCTGAAGCATTTGCCATACCAAAATCATTGTTGGTTAGAGCAGTTTTATATATATAATAAGGAAGATTCATTGTGGTATCACGAGGTCCGCCCTGTGTTGTCATCATGATGATATCTAATTTTTGAAGCATGCTGGTTCCACCAAGAATTGCACATGTTCCAATAATATTTTTTAAGAGAGGCAGTGTTATGTATATTACCTCTTGAAAACCTGTTACTCCATCAAGTTTTGCAGCTTCATAGATACTGGAATCTATTGCTGATATCTCAGCTAGTACAAGAATTGTTATTGTTGCTGCATATGGAAGCCATGTGAATGTAACCGATCCAAATGCAGTCGATTTATCCATGAACCAGTTCTGTGAGAAATCGTGTCCCAAAAATATTTTCAAAAAGTTGTTAACTGCTCCAAATTCAGGATTCAATATAATTGAGAACATCATACCAACAGCTGCTGCTGATACAATATTTGGAATCATATAGACAGTTCTAACAAACTTCCAATAGAACTTCTTTCTCATCAATATAAGAGCTACAGATGTTCCTATTGCTACATGAACTGTAGATTGAAGTACAATCCAAATTATTGTGTTCTTCAATGAAGAGAGAAAGCTTGTTTCATGCATCAGATTTATATAATTTTTCAAACCAACAAACACTCTATCTGAACCGATTGTCCAGTCAGTCAAAGAAGTAGATACCAATAATATAATTGAAAATCCAAAAATTAAAGCGAATAATATCAACCCAGGTACCAAAAATAGGTACTGGACAGTTTTATTTTGTTTCATTGTTATTGACCTTTTAATTATGGTGCCGCAGAATGCAACACCATATTGTATGAATTATTTATTTGCTTCTTAAAGCCGCAGCGTTCATATCTTGAATCATCTCATCTACAGTGATATCACCTGATGCGAGAGCTGGATAGTCACGGCTCATTTCATCTATAACACTTGCATAACTGTTTGTATCAAGAGTTATGAATTCATATTCAGCATCTTTTGATAATGTGATCAATTCACTTAACAAAGGATTAGCAGCTTTATATTCATCGCTCATTTTAACATTTCCTGTTAGAGGAAGTACGTTCCCTTGTTCAAGCATAACTAACTGAGCTGCTGCATTTGTTTTGTACTTTATGAAATCCCAAGCAGCATCCTGATGGACTTTATCTTCTGAGCAAACCATGTAGCCATGGCCATATTCGGCAAACATACCATTGTCTGGATACATTGCAATGCCAACATTGTTCATAATATCTGCAGAAGCCTTAGCTTCATTTGTGAAATCTCCAGCCATCCAAGGTCCATTACATATGATTGATGTTGTTCCCTGTAGGAAATGGTTTGCTGCAATATCATATTTTGCACCAATAGCATCTTTTGTTGTATAATTCTGAAGAATTGTCTGAATCATCTCAAGCCCCTCTCTGACTCTTTGATTGTCATAATCAGTTGGGTATTTTGTATTCATGAAAGTCTCACCTTCCTCACTTGTGCCAACATAAGCAGCAAATAGAAGGTTTGTTGTCCAACAGTTCTCACCTGTCATCATTGAAATTGGAGTGTGTCCAGCTTCTTTCAAAGCTTGTAAGTTAGACATAAATTCAGGCCAAGTTTTTGCAGGTGTTATACCAGCATCTTCAAAATGCTTTTTATTGTAGAAATATCCAATTAATGAATTTGCATTGCTTATTGAATATATCTTACCATCGATTGTGTTTGCTTTGATCGCAGCACTGCCAATTTCTGCTACAAATTCAGGGTCAGCCTCAAGATAAGCTGTCAAATCAATCGCACGGCCTGTTTTAATAGCCAATTCAAGAACACCATTCTTTCCCTCAACTACATCAGGAAGTGAATCTGCAGATGCCAAAACTTTCATCTTCTCAACATAAGATTGATCACTTGGGAGCTCTTCAACCTCAACTTTGTATGTACCTGCATATTTTTCATTGAAACCATTGATTAAAGTTGACTCTGCTTTTGCATATAAATGAGATCCCACTCTGTAGGTAGGATATGTAATTACTGTCTCTCCACTTTTGTTTGTTACATCTTCGCTCTGTCCTCCAGCAAAGATACTTGATACTGCACATAATGTTGTTAACATTAATACCGCTAATTTTTTCATAAATAACGACCTCCGATATTTTATGGTGTATTATTGCGTTATAAATTATCATCTGTGAATTAATAAAAACGTTTTATAAATTATAAAAAATAGTTGTTTTTATTACCCACTATACAAGAAAGGAAAAAAACTTATAAATTTCTGTCATTTTTTACACAAATCAGTCATGCAGTAATATAT
>JALNVT010000029.1 GCA_023231265.1 Sphaerochaetaceae bacterium | reverse complement strand
TACTCAATATACTCTCAGAATGGACTTTAACAATTTTAGCTATCTTATCCATATATTGAGCCTAAACAAATTTCTGTACGTTGGCTCAAGACCTCGCCTCCAGCTTCCTTCACACGCAACTTCACAGTAACGCACTTGCTCTTGGCTAGCGATTATAACTACATCTTTCCAGTAGCTCCGAGTACTCGCAGTGGGATTGCACCACCTAGTTATCAAACATGCATGACAAACCAAAAAAAACTGCCACAGTGAAGCAGCAGTTGCAAAAATTGTAATAATTTTTAATCAGTTGATATTGCATGCAGGTAAAGGCAAAGCAGCTCTCGCTAACTTTCTTGCAAATATTCTGCATCTAATTTTAAATTTATAAATGTTTGAGACACATTCATATAAGGCACATATCTTATCACTAACACACACCAATGCACTTTCTTTGAACTTTGGCAATGCAAGATTGATAGGAAACATGTGTTTCAGGATGATATCTTCTTCTTTTTTTGTTAAAGAATATTCTTCTTTAGCAGCCATGGCTGCAATAGATGCATGATGGCGAAGATGATGCTTCTTATTGGCTTCATTATCATCATGACAATCATATAAATAATAATCATGAAGAAGAGCCCCTGTAGTTAATTGAAATCTATCGACATTCAGATGAAGTAAATCAGCCAAATATAAAGACACATAGGCAACATTGACGCAATGTCGTAAAAGCGAAGTTCCAAAGTGATGAGTATATTCTCGTGTTTGGAGTAACCTAGTGGATTGGCATAAGTTTTCAAATGTATTGGAAAAGATATTCAAATCTACTCTTTGTTTATGTTTTTTGTTCACAAAGGAAGTATAAGAACAAAATTCAGATAGTTCAAGGAAAAATATCGCCATTTTAATACAGTTATTCATTTTTCTGTGATAATACACAAAAAAATCATAATATTTTAGCACTCTAATAACAAATATATTTCTATCAGCATGCTGTTTTTTGATACTTGCAGTCTCCAAACCATTGGATTTATGTAAATTCCCACTTTTTTTATCACACTTATAGATTAATTCCTAATAGAATACTAAGATTTAAAAAAAACAAACCAAGGAAGGTCCCAATGCCAGGATTGGTTAAATACATTGAAATAGTTTTTGAAATAGCTTATTTGATAAGTGTAATTTCACTTGGAATCATAATCATAAAGAGTGCAAAAGATATTGAGCACAAGCTATTTGGTTACATGGCCATAATTTTGGGTGCAGGTGATGCTTTTCATCTTGTTCCAAGAATCATCTCAAATGCAACTGATACATTTGCACAGCATGCTGTATCATTGGGTTTTGGAGAGATGGTTACATCAATCACCATAACAATATTCTATGTATTCCTATATAGAATATTCAAGATCCATTATAAAAGAAGGAATATGAAGAAGATTGATTGGACAATCTTCTTATTGGCTGCTCTGAGAATAATACTTGTAGCTCTTCCTCAGAATCAATGGACATCTTCTGATAAGCCTTACATGTGGGGAATATACAGGAATATCCCTTTTGTTATACTTGGAATCATCATTGTTGTGCTGTTCTTTAAAGAGAGCAGAATCACAGAAAATGATTCTTACAGGAATATGGCAGCAGCAATAATACTTTCATTCATCTTCTATTTGATTGTGGTTCTAGGTGCATCTACATACCCTTCTCTTGGAATGTTCATGCTACCAAAGACTCTCGCATATGTTTGGATCGTCGTTATGGGATTCAAAGATAACAAGAGAAGTCTCAGAAAATAAATATCTCATTCGATAAAAAAGCACCCTTCAGTCAATATATATATCAACTGAAGGGATTTTTTTAATAATATAATAATCCATAAATAGATTTATGATCTATCTAAAAACAAGTTACCTTATGCAAAAAATGAGATGATCAAAGCAACTACAAAACCTGAGAAACCAACCAATGTTTCCATGACTGTCCAAGATTTCAATGTTGTTTTTTCATCAATTCCAAGCAGTGTTGTTACCAACCAGAAACCTGAATCATTGAAGTGAGAGAGAACTGTTGCACCACCTGCAATTGCAGCTGTAACACAAGCTAAATACAATTGTGAATAGCTTGAAAGTCCTGGCATTGCTGCCATGATACCTGCAGCCATTGTCATTGCTACTGTAGCTGAACCAACAGAGATTCTAACTAGAGCTGCAACAATAAATGCTACAATTACATAAGGGAATGGACTACCTGCAACAGCATTACCAATTATCTCACCTATGCCTGAGTTGATCAAAATGTATTTCAATACACCACCACAAGCAGTAACCAATAAAATAAGTCCTGTTGGTTCCAAACTCTTTGTCATAACTTTTTCCAATTCTTCTTTGCTGTAGCCATGTTTAACACCCAATACCAGCATTGCCACTACAGTTGCAATCAAAAGAGCTACAAATGGTTCACCAATGAAGGAGAAGAAAGGAGCCACACCAGATAATGATGGAACAGCGTTTGATACTGTATTCAAGATGATCAGAAGTAAAGGAATCAGAATGATTGATACAACAGTTGCAAAACTTGGTAGTTTGTCATCAGCCATGTTCTCTGTGTTTGCATGGTACTCTGGAATTGCTGCATATATTTTGTTACCAATATATTTACCAAAGATAGGACCAGCAATGATCATAGATACAACACCACAAGCCAAACCAACCATGATTACATAACCTAAATCTACACCTAACATGCTTGATACCAAGATAGGACCTGGTGTTGGAGGAATAAAAGCATGTCCTACAGCCAAACCAGCTAGCAATGGAATTGCATATGCCAATGTTGATTTATTTGTTCTTTTAGCCAAACTGAATGCCAATGGAATTAGGATGATCAGACCTGCATCGAAGAATACTGGCATAGCTATTACCAAACCAGTGATACCTAAAGCCCAAGCAGCTTTGTCATCACCAAATTTGTTTACTAAAGTATTTGCAATCTGCTGAGCTCCGCCAGAGATTTCCAAAATGGCACCAAACATTGATCCCAATCCAACCAATAAAGCGATACCTTTCAATGTTCCGCCAATACCTTCATTTACACTGCTTACAATTGTTTCATAAGACATTCCTGCACATAGACCAATGAAAATAGCACTGATTAAAATAGCAATAACAGGCTGTAATTTACCTTTTATTATCAAAACTAGCAATAAAGCTATACCCGCAATTGCTGACAAAACCAGACGCCCGGCACCCATACTTGTTGCCACTGTAGAAACCATAAAATTCATTTTGTATCCCCCAAACTAATGTTTTATTTTTTATATTCCATGTAACCACCCTTCATAGGTGATACTGCATGTTGTGTGTAGATATTCATGACGCCTGATTTAAATTTGTTTTCAGGTGCACTCCATCTTAGCTTTCTTTCGTTCAAGATTTTTTCGATTTCACTGTCGTCCAATCTTTCTCCTTTAACTCCAGAAATCTTCAATACACGATTTTTAATGTCAATTTCAATTACATCGCCTTCTTCTACCAAAGCAATTGGTCCACCTTCTGCAGCTTCAGGAGATACATGTCCAATAGCTGGTCCTTTAGATGCACCAGAGAATCTTCCATCAGTGATCAAAGCAATGCTGCTTGCAAGCTCTTCATCAGATGCAATAGCTTCTGTTGTGTAGAACATCTCAGGCATACCTGATCCCTTAGGACCTTCGTAACGGATGAATACTGCATCACCAGGATTGATCTTGTGATTGATGATTGCATCAATTGCAGCTTCTTCACTGTTGAAAGGTCTGGCATTCAATGTTGCTGTGAACATCTCTTTAGGAACTGCAGAGTGCTTTACAACAGCACCTTCTGGAGCTAAATTGCCTTTCAAAATTGCAATTGTTCCGTTTGTTCCAATTGGATTGTCATAAGTCTTTATGATGTCTTCTCTTTTTCTGTTTACAGCTTTTAAGTATCCATCACATTTATCATAGAAACCGTTGTTTTTGCAATCCTCTAAGTTCTCACCCAAAGTCTTACCTGTAACTGTCATTACATCTAAGTGAAGTTGATCTTTGATCTCTTCCATAACACGTGGAACACCACCTGCATAGTAGAAATATTGAGCTGGCCAATCACCTGCTGGTCTGACGTTCAATAAGTAATGTGCATTTCTGTGTATTCTATCAAATGTATCACTGTCGATTTCAATACCGAACTCTCTAGCAGCTGCTGGTATATGTAGAAGACAGTTTGTTGAGCCTGAGATAGCTGCGTGTACCATGATTGCATTTTCAAATGATTCTTTAGTTACAATATCGCGACTCTTCAGTCCCATCTTGCCCAATTCAACAGCCTGTTTACCGGCTCTTCTTGCAACTTCCTGTAGATCATCACAGGTTGCAGGCATAAGTGCAGAACCAGGTAACATCAAACCTAATGATTCAGCCATAATCTGCATTGAAGAAGCTGTACCCATGAATGAGCAAGCACCACATGAAGGACATGCATTCAATTTATAGTAATTTAGCTTCTCTTCGGTGATCTCACCTCTCTGACACATAGCACTGTATGCACCAATCTGTTCCAATGTAAGTAGGTCTGGACCTGCATCCATAACTCCACCAGTCACAATTATTGATGGTATGTTCAATCTTCCGATTGCTTTCAAATGAGCTGGAATAGCTTTATCACAAGATGCAACAAAAACACCTGAATCAAAAGTTGTTGCTCTTTCGTGAATTTCAATTAAATCTGCAATGACTTCTCTAGATGCCAGTGAGTAGTTGATTCCATCATGCCCCTGTGACATTCCATCACAGATATCTGTTGCAAAATACTTTGCTGGTTTTGCACCATTTTCTTTTACACCTTTCTCTACTTCTTGTACTAAAGAGAATAAATGAGCGCTTCCTGGATGACTATCACCAAAAGTGCTTTCAACTAAAACCTGCTGCTTGGATAGATCTTCAACGCTCCATCCCATTCCTCGTCTTAAAGGATCCATTTCTGGAGCAATTTCTCTGATTTTTTGACTATTAAATTTCATAATACCTCCAATATTTGTCAGACCACTTTGGTAAAATATCATTGATATTTCAACCTGTCAAGTAAAACATTTAATATTTATCAGACAAATTAAAATACTTTATTTGACCTCTAACAAAAAAAACCAACAGTGAAATGCTGTTGGCCAATAGAACTTTATCTTTTTTTATTGTGCTTCAATCTTTTTCAATATCAGCTGTCGATTGTAATCAAGGTGAATGATCATGGCATTTTTAGCTCCAAGCTCATCACCTCTGATGATGGAATCAGAGATCAATCTGTGGGTGTAGACAGTCTCAGTGAGTAACTTTCTATTTGTTACATCAATTAAAGTTGAAACGGATGAATTTATAAGAGGAATCAAATTCCCAATAATTTTATTTTGAGAATATCGAGCTATTGCAGAGTGGAATTCAATGTCATAATCCAAATGATTCTCTTCTGATTTTATACATTCCTCTATCTTATCACATAAAATCTTTATCTCCACTTTTTGCTCTTTTGTTGCATTTTTAGCAGCCAGAGCAGCCATTTCTGGTTCAAGCAGAAGTCTCACAACTATGAAATCCATAGCCAATTCCAGCTTATCTTTTACATATCCCAATCTCAGTGGATCCAAATCGATTGGAATCAAATTTTTAACATAAGTACCAGAACCACGTCGTGTTTCCAAAACATCACGTGAATCAAGTTTTGAAAGAGCCTCTCTTAAAGAGCTTCTTCCAATATTAAACAGAGATGTCATTTCCTTTTCAGTAGGTAATTTGTCCCCTATCTTTAATTCTTTATCTTTAATATATTGCAATATTTTATCTTCAATTTGATTTGTCAAAGAATTTGCTTGAGTTTGCATTTTTTATCACTCCTAGATAATTATGATAATAATTGAATTTTTTTTTATAGTCTAGCTTGCACCAATTCAAATTAAAAAGCACCTCCAATTCAGACATATATCCAAAACAGACCTTCATTTCAACTCAAATCATAAGCCTTTATTTTTAATTTTTTTGCTCCAATTCATGTATCATTTGATGAAAAAGATTCATTATTTTTAATATATGATGTCTTTCGACACATATAAAAATACAAATTTGGTATAAATGTACAATCGACAAATTATTTTCAATTTGGTACTTTTCTAATAACAAAAGAAGCACCAGTATCTTAACGTATAAATTACTACTTTAAAGAAATTTGAACATTGCATCTTAAATTTCTGGAGATTTGTATGTTAATGAAAAGATTCAATTTTATAAATATAATTGCTGTTGCAGGCGATTATCTTGAGATGAACTTCAAGCATGGCATAACTATGCATGGCAAAAGAGCAGCCTTAATAGCTGTTGATATTGCTAAGACAATGAATTTCAGTGATGAGGACATATCAGACCTTCGGGTTCTGACTCTCCTCCATGATTATGGCATAACCAAAAGTACATATCAAAAAATGCGTCTTAGTGGAAGAGACTCAATTGAAGAGGATATCTCACATTGCATTGAAGGGGAATCTTTGATTCCTAGATGTCTTCTGTACAAATATCGACCAAACATAATTCTTTACAGCCATGAAAAGTTAGATGGTTCAGGTTTCTTTGGCCTCAATGGATCAGGCATCCCTTTGTTCTCTCAAATCATAAACTTATCAAGCGATGTTGAAATGTGCTACAGAAAGGGTAACAATCCAACACAGATTCTTGAATTTGTTGAATCTGGTATTGGAACAAAATATTCTCCTGAACTTGCAGAAATCTTCAGAATGACTCAAGATAAAGTTGCTTTCTACCTATCTCTCAATTCCGATAACATCAATCTTGAGATAAAGTCATCAATAACAGATGATGAGTTTGAAATGACCTACTCTCTCATGGAGCAGATGTGCGGCATTCTTGAAGCAGCTGTGAATGCTAAATCACCATTCACCTTCAAGCATTCCAAAAATGTTTCAGCCCTTGCTGACTCAATGAGCAGATACTATGAATTTGATGAAGACAGATCAAAACAATTCTGCATTGCAGCAAAGCTTCATGATATTGGAAAATTGACTGTCCCCGATTGCATAATAGATAAAAAAGGCCCATTGACTCCTGAAGAATTCTCCAAGGTGAAACAGCATCCATATTACACATCCAAACTTCTGAAGGAATCAGATGTACTCGAGAATATATCTAAATGGGCATCTCAGCATCATGAAAAACTGAATGGTTCTGGGTATCCATATGGACTCAACGAGAAAAGTCTGAGTTTTGAGTCTCAGTTGATGAGTGTCCTTGATATATTTGAAGCTCTCACCGATAACAGACCTTATCGTAAGGCACTTCCAATGAAAGAGGTTCACAACATCATGAATGCTATGGTAGACCGTGGTGAGTTGAATGAGAGAATTGTAGGAGATACTCTAAAAATGTTCTCATCAAACACTGATGCATATAAGATGGAGCATTTCTGTTCATAAGAGGTTTGCTTCAAACAAAAATGCTCCAAATAAGTTTTAAACTTCCAAATACTTTATTGCATGTGTGGGGCACTCATTGATTGCTTTTTTGAGTTTCTGTTTATCAACTTTAGAGATATCCATCACCTTAACATGTGCTTTCTTCTTCTCAAATTCAAACAATTCAGGATAGCCACGGCTGCACATTGAGCAGCCCATGCATGCGCTTTCATTTATTGATACGCCTTTCTGCTGCACTTCTTCTTCCAAAACAATATCTTCATCTCTCACAATCTTTGCTGCAATTGATGCCAAGATTATCACTGATAATACAGTCAATATCCATCTTACAACCATGAACTGAGGACCAAGGAACTTGACCTCATTGACCAGCATTGGAACTTTAATAACTGCCCAGCTGCTCAATATGATCACAACATTTCTGATTGATGCTCCTTTTTTGAGCAGCATGACACCAATTGGAAATGCAGCATAGATTGGACCTGCTGACAAGCTACCAAGCATGAAAGAGAACACAGTTCCTTTGAATCCAGAATTTTTTCCAAGATTTTTAACGATGGTATCTTTTGGCATCCATAGGTCAAACAGAGCTGTTAGAACAAGTACAACGGGCATTATTGATAGCAGTTCTTTGAAATAGTATATGCTGTTTGATAGCCCCAAAAGGCCAACATCCGATTTAAATATGAAGGTTGCAATGTAAGAAAGAATTACAAATGCAAGAAACTTATTCTCTTTAAGTTTTGTTAGAATTTTCATTACAGTATCACTCCCATTATCAAGCTGATTATTATTGCAAACACAAAGCTCAGAACATTACGAGTCAGTGCAAATTTTGTTCCAAAAGCTTTTCTCTCGATTGGAAAAGTCACAATTCCAACCATAGTCAGTGTTGTCAAAAAAGCAACTGCAGGAACTATTGATATGCTTGCATCAACAAGTGTTCCAACAAGAGGGAATGCAACAAATGCAGGTATTATTGTTATTGTTCCAAATATAGCTGCTGCAAATGTTGATAGCATCAGATTCTTCTCTGCAACAAACTGTGCAATTTTATCAGGTGGAAGATAAGCCAATATCAGACCAATCAGAAGGATTGTAACAATGAGGCCTGATGCCATTCCTTTTCCCATCTTGAGTGCTTTTTTAGCAGCACCCTTCGTACTTTTTTTGTCTTTCTTAAATGAAAAAATTAAAAAGATTGCAGTGACAATCCAAATAATAATAGTAAATAAATCCATGTCGTCTCCTAGATAAAAAGAGAATAGTGCATGGAACGCTCATCAAACAGTCACTAAGGAGTCTTTTTGATATTTATTTTTTGATATATAGTAAAAATATGGATAAAGATGAAAAAAAGCAGATAATAAATAGCTACCCACACTTCAAATTATTTACTCCTGAGGTACAGTCAAAAATACTGGAACAAGGAAAAATCAACCGCAAGAATTCAAATCAAGTGATTCGAGAGAAAGGTAGCATCTGCAATTCAATTGATATTGTGCTATCTGGTTCTTTAAATTCTTTCACATTGAGTGAGAGTGGAACAGAAAATGTCGTATTCAATTTTGAAAGAGGTGCAATACTTGGAGGGAATTTAGTGTTCTCTCCATCTCCAATTTATCCGATGACAATATTCTGCAAGAAGGATTGCACAACTCTAAATCTATCTCGAGAACTTATTGTTGATTTACTGGATGATAAAGAGTTTGCTATTTTTTTCATCACCATGATTTCAAAGAATGCACAGTCACTAAACAAGAAAGTTCTTACTTACACTCAAAATACATTGAGAGAGAACATAATAGAATACATTCAGGAGCTCGCTGTCATTCAAAGATCAAATACAGTTAGGCTCCAGATACCAAAAGCTGAGCTCGCTACATTGTTTGGTGTTCAAAGACAGTCCTTATTTAGGGAACTCAAAAAAATGAGTGATGAAGGTATAATTACCTCGCACAACAAAGAGATTACCATTCTTTGACTTAATTTTCCAATTAGTGCATAACAGATGTTGTTGTCCAGTCATTGACTATGATATATTTGATGTTATGAACAATGAAACCTTCAATATCTGGTTTACAGAAAATGAATTTGCTATAGCAGGCAATGATGAATGGACACTGAAATTTCAAAAAAGCCCAATAGATAGCTTATTTGAGTATCTCAAGTGTGCCGATAGCAAAAATGATCTATCTCTTGATTTTTTAATCTCTTTTGCAAAAGTTTTTCTTAAAAAAGTTCAATCGATGGATGTTTTGTATTTGGAAGCCAGAACAAAAATTGAATTGGATGAAGCTGATAAAAATAAAATAATTTCATCCATTCCACTCTCCCCAGGTTCTGAATACATAGATGAAGTCTGGATTGAAAACATGTGGCAAAAAATGGAAATTTGGTGCTACAGAACTCTTGATAATTTCAAAGGTTCCATTGAATCGTGTCTCTCTTCATATTTGCCTTCTTTCAACATTGCAGATAGAGCATATTTTCATTTGGTTGAAACTGATAACACAGATTACCCTTTTGGATTTCTAACAAGCTACACAACAAAGATAAACAATCAGATAAAGCATATGCCTCTATCATATGCTCTCGAAGAGTATAAAGATAATGAGAAGGAACTGCTTCATCTACTATCCATGATATTCAAAGCTAGCAATAAGTGCGACACCCTCTCAAACATCATCGAAGAAGGTCAAATATTTGAGCCAACATACATAACATCAGATGAAGCATATGACCTGTTGAAAAATTCAGATTTTTTCGAGGAATATGGAATTGGCTTCAGATTTCCAACATGGTGGAAAAGACGAAATAAAACACACATCAAAGCCAATATAGGTGATAAATTGAACAGCGAATTTGGGATGAATTCACTTCTGTCTGTAAAACTCAACTTTGTGATTGATAATGAAACTCTCAGTAAAGAGGAACTTGAAGAGCTCTTGAATATGCAAGAAGGACTTGTAAGATTTAAAAACAAATGGATTGAAATTAACCATAAGAAGCTGCAGATGCTTCTAGATAAGTACAAGCAATTCATAGAAAAAAATGGTAATGAAATTACTTTCAGTGACTATCTGAAGATGCAAAGAGATGGAGAAGAAGATGAAAACTCCAATTACCTCATAATTGAACATGGACAGTGGCTTCACTCTTTCAGTTCGCATGCATTGGTAGAAGAGAGAGCAATAGAATTATCAAATAAATTTCAAGGTAAACTTAGGCACTATCAAGAAACTGGAGTAAACTGGTTGTATAGCATGCTGAAAGGAGGCTTTGGCACATGTCTGGCAGATGATATGGGACTTGGTAAGACAATACAAATCCTTGCAATTTTGCAGACAATGTTTGAGAAGAAATATCTCAAGCGTACTCTTTTGATAGTTCCTTCATCCTTGATTGGAAACTGGAGCAGTGAAAGAGATAAATTCACACCGGAGCTCCCATTATTTGTCTTGAATCAAACAGAAAAGAAGCTTCAAAAGATGAATTTTGACCTACCTGGGCTCTATATCACTACGTACAAACTTGCATCTTTGAGGGAATGTATCAATCAAAAGCACTGGGATTTGGTGGTACTTGATGAAGCTCAGGCCATCAAAAATCCAAACACAAAAAGATCAAAAGTCATAAAGAGCATTGAATCAGATAAAAGAATTGCAATGACAGGAACACCAATTGAGAACTCTCTTGTAGATCTGTGGTCGTTATTTGATTTTATAAATCCAGGACTTCTTGGAAGTCAAAAGGAATTTGGATCCATAATAAAGAAGACTGCAGAGAATCCCAATATCTACGGAAATTTGAGAGAAATAACACAGCCTTTCATAATGAGACGATTGAAAACAGACAAATCAATAATCAAAGACCTTCCTAAAAAAATTGAAACCGATATGTACATACCACTGTCGAGCAAACAGATAACTCTCTACCGAAGGTTGATAAAAAGTGTGACTGAAAAATTAGATAACAAAGAGTCAGATGCAATCTCTACAAAAGGTCTTGTACTCTCCACCATATTGAAGAGCAAGCAGATATGCAATCATCCAAGTCAGTACTTAAAGAATGAAGAATTCAAAGAAGTCGACAGTGGGAAATTTTTAGCACTGAAGCAATTGGTGGAAGTTATAAAAGAAAAACATGAAAGAATGCTGGTGTTCACCCAGTACAAAACAATGATAAATCCTCTCAAGGATTATCTTGAAACATTATTTGGATATGATGGTCTATCAATTGATGGAAGTGTCTCTCCGAAAGAAAGGTCCCGACGTGTTGATATGTTCAACAGTGATATATACTGCCCATTCATGGTAATAACAATCAAGGCAGGAGGAACAGGATTGAATCTAACAAAAGCAAATCACGTTGTCCATTTCGACAGATGGTGGAATCCATCTGTAGAGAATCAAGCAACAGATAGAGCTTTCAGGATAGGACAAAAAAAGGTTGTCAACGTATATAAATTCACCTGCAAAGGAACAATAGAAGATAAGATAAATGACATCATCAATGACAAGAGGTCACTATCAACTGCAGTAATTGGACAAACTGAGCAATCAGCACTTTCGATGATAACCCAATTAGATACAGAAAAACTCAAGCAGTTCTTTTCTTACTCGGGAGATGAATAAATTATGAACAGATATTTTGAACATTATTCACAGATGAATATGGATGAACTCAGATTGAAATCCAAAAGAAACAACAAGAAAGGTTACAGTCCAATATGTATTGATGGAAAAAAGATAGCTAAAACTTGGTGGGGTGAGAAATGGTGTGAGAATCTTGAGAATTATGCTGACTATGACAGTCGACTTGGTAGAGGCAAACGCTATGTAAGATCTGGTGCGGTGATTGATCTGCAAATAAAGGAAGGTTCAATTGATGCCCTTGTACAAGGTTCCAGCAACAGGCCTTATAAAGTAAATATAAAAATAGCCCCTCTTTCCGATATCAGGAGGAAGGAAATAATTGAAATTGCAACAAACAAAATAGATAATTTAGATAGTCTTGCATCAGGAGATTTTCCTCTAGATTTATCTGAAGCATTCTTAAATCCACATCAAGGATTATTTCCATCTTCAGATGAAATATCAATAAATTGCAACTGTCCTGACTGGGCAGTTATGTGCAAACATGCTGCAGCAGTGCTTTATGGAGTTGGAGCAAAACTTGATGAAGATCCTCTTATGTTCTTTCTTCTCCGTTCAATTGATTTCAATTTATTCATCAAGAAATCTATTGAGGAGAAAACAAATTTGATGTTCAAGAATCTTAAAAAAGAAAACCCAAGATTGATACCTCATGATAAAGCAAGAGAACTTTTTGGGTTTTAAAGGATGAAGGCCCAAAACAAGACCTCAACATCACTGTTGAGGTCTGCTATTTATTATTGAATTTTATAATTCCCAGCTATTCACTTTTGTGCTTGCTGCAATGTTTGCCTTCAATTCAGGAGTTATTGTATGAGGACTGCTGTATGACTCATCATTAACACTCTTCTTCTTTTCAGGTTTGACGGCATCAGGCATCTTCTCTCTTGCAACTGAAAGCATCAATTTTATTCTATTTTCCTGATTGACCTTTGCAGTGGATGGATCATAGTCAATTGGAACGATGTTTATATCTGGTTCCTTGGCTGTTATTGATCTTATTGCACCCTTAGCCACAATATGGTTTGGAAGGCATCCAAAAGGCTGTGCACAGACAATATTAGGATAACCCAATTCATTCAGTTCCATTATTTCAGCAGAGAGCAACCAGCCCTCTCCCATCTTTACACCATGATCAATTATGTCTTTTGAGAGAGTCTTCTCATGTCTGAAACCCTCTGGTAGTACAAATTTATCTGTGACTTCAGCAACAGTTCTATACATCATAGTTTCAGTACTTATTACAAAACTGGTTATTGCATTTCTTATTGGGAACTGAGCTTTTCTTTTGAATCCACCATAATACTCTTTATCAAAACGAGCATTCTCCATGCTGTAAAGGAAGTACCCAAGAAGTCCTGGAATCATGACCTCACATCCCTCTTCTTCCAAGAAGTCCTGAAGGTGGTTGTTTCCAAGAGGCGCAAATTTTATGTAGATCTCTCCAACAACACCAACTTTGATCTTTTTGATGTCCTTGGTTGGAATTGCAGCAAAATTCTTTGCAATCTCACGTATGTTACCAGCTAGTGCTGTACCAAAGTAACCGCTGTTATTTGCAAACTTCTTAGCCAATTTATGGGTCCAACTTTCAATGAGAGCATTTGTCTCACCTTTGTTTACCTCATAAGGTCTTGTTTGGTTACCAAGCAATGCTATTATATCGCCATACTCAACGGCAGCTACAGATTGAAGAAGCATCTTAGTTGTGAATTTGAATCCTGGATTGTCTTCAAGTCCAAAGTTCAAAGAAACAACAGGGATGTATGACATATCAGCTTTTACCAGAGCTTTTCTCAATAGATATATGTAGTTACTTGCACGACAACCACCACCTGTTTGTGTGATTACCAAAGCAACTTTCTTCTTATCATATTTACCAGATTTCAAGGCATCAATCATCTGTCCAATAACGAGCTGTGCTGGATAGCACATATCATTGTGTACATATTTAAGACCTTCAGCTATTACGTTTGAACTCTCGTTCTGAAGCAATTCAGCTTTATATCCAAAATTTACAAAAATTTCACGAATAATTTTAAAATGTGTAGGGAGCATATTAGGGAGAAGCAATGTATGCGTCTTCTTCATCTCTTTAGTAAACAATACACGTGGTATTTCTTGTTCTGACATTATTTATCTCTCCTCCTTCAAGGCTTCGAGTAAACTTCTAACTCTAATTCTAACAGATCCAAGGTTTGCAATCTCATCAATTTTAACCTGAGTATAAATCTTACCTTTTTCTGATAATATAGATTTTACCTCATCTGTCGTTACTGCGTCTAGACCACACCCAAATGATACAAATTGTATAACATTCATATCTGGCTGTGTTGTTACAAATCTTGCTGCATCATACATTCTAGCATGGTATGTCCACTGGTTCAGTACATTTCTATCCTTTTTTGGAACAAGTTTGGATAGAGAATCTTCTGTAACCACACAACATCCAAGTTGCAACATCATGCTGTCTATACCATGACTCAATTCAGGATCAATGTGATATGGACGACCACAGACTACCATTATTGGCATATTCTTGCTACGTGCTCTCTCAACAATGATCTTACCTTGAGTTGATATCATCTCATGATAATCTTCAAGAGCTTTGTATGCAGCATTTGTTGCTTTCTTGATCTCTCTTTTGTTGAACTTACCCAATTCAGGAAGAATGTCCTGCATTCTTTCAACGAAGACCTTCTCGTTCTGAAGAGAGACAAATCCATCAACAAACTTGATCTCACCATTAACAATCTGCTCTGTGTTGTGCTTTATGAGCTCTGGATAATAGGCCACAAGAGGACAGTTGAAGTTGTTATCACCTTTATCTTCACAAACATTATAAGAAGATGCAGGATAGAATATAGTCTTCAATCCCATATCAATCAATTCCTGGATATGACCATGAACCAATTTAGCAGGATAACATGCAGTATCACTTGGAATCTGAGCCTGTCCTTTGATATAAGTGAGTCTTGTGGACCATTCAGGAACCACAACCTCAAAGCCCAATTCATCGAAGAATTTATGCCAGAATGGCATGAGCTCAACCATAGAAAGAGCTAGAGGCAGACCAATTTTTCCTCTTGTAGGATTCTCGATTGGTTTCAAGCTTGAGATGAACTGTCTCTTGAATTCATATAGGTTGTAATTCTCTTTATCTTCAATGTAATGCTGTGGATTTACAAATCTCTCACATTTGTTACCACTTGTCATCTTACGATTGTCAGCAAATCTGTTGATTGTAAGCAAGCAGTTGTTTGTACATCCCTTGCAGTGTGTTGTTGTTGTTTTATGGAAGAAGGTCTTCAGATGATCAAGATCTACCAAAGTTGTTGGTACATCCTCTTTCTCATCCATGTGCTTTGCATAAAGTGCACAACCAAAAGCTCCCATGATGCCAGCTTCTTTAGGTCTTGTTACATGTGTATCCAGCAGCAGTTCAAATGATCTCAATACAGCATCATTCAAGAATGTTCCACCTTGAGTTACGATGTGCTCACCTAAATCAGCAGCACTGTTGCATCTGATAACTTTATAAAGTGCGTTTTTAACAACAGAGATTGAGAGACCTGCAAAGATATCTTCAACTTTAGCACCATCTTTTTGAGCTTGCTTAACAAGAGAGTTCATGAAAACAGTACAACGAGTTCCAAGATCTACTGGAGCTCTTGATTTCATTGCAAGTTCTGTTGCTTCCTGTGGTGTATATCCCAAAGCATCAAAGAAGGTCTGTAAGAATGAACCACAGCCTGAACTGCATGCTTCATTCAAAAATATATCATCAATTACATCATTCTCAATTTTAAAACACTTGATGTCCTGTCCTCCGATATCTATGATGAAATCTGTTTTTGGATCAAAATGCTTTGCAGCTCTGTAGTGAGCCATTGTCTCAACGACAGAATATTCCAAATCAAATGCTGATTTAACAAGTGCCTCACCATAACCAGTTGAGCAGCTCTTTTTGATTGTTATATCTGGATATTTTTCCATGAAGTCCATCAAGAACTCACGTGCAGCCTCTACAGGATCCCCCTTATTTCCTTGATATCTTGTATAAAGAAGGTTGTCATCCTTATCCATTATGATAAGTTTGATTGTTGTGGAACCACTGTCTATTCCAAGATAAGCATCACCTTTATATGTAGAAGGATCTGTGTAGCTCAATGAAGAGTGTGAGTGTCTCTCTTTGAACTCTCTGACTTCCTCTTCGTTATTGAAGAGAGGAGCTATTGCACTGTATTTACATCTCTTACCATCTTCAACCAACTCTTTAGCAACCTCATCAAGGTCAAATTCCTCTTCTGCGCTGAAAGCTGTTCCAAGAGATACATAATATAAAGAGTGCTCAGGACAGAGACCTTTCAAATTCAAGGTCTTATCAAAGCTATCTCGTAAATCACTCATGAAAGTCAGAGGACCACCAAGGTAAACAATGTTTCCTCTGATTGGACGACCTTGAGCAAGTCCACCAACTGTTTGGTTTGCAACCGATTCAAAAACGGAACGAGCGATATCACTCTTCTCAGCACCTTGGTTGAGTAGAGGTTGAACATCACCTTTTGCATAAACACCACAGCGTGATGCAATTGTATATGTCTGAGTTGCTTTTTTAGATAGTTCATCCAAATTTTCAACAGGAACATCCATTAAGTTTGCCATCTGGTCTATGAAAGAACCTGTACCACCAGCACATGTTCCATTCATTCTTACCTCAAGAGAACCTTTTAAGAATAGAATCTTAGCATCTTCACCACCAAGCTCAATGACTACATCTGTGTCAGGAAGATTTTCCAGAACTGCCACTCTTGTAGCATAAACTTCCTGTACGAATGGGATTTCAAGTCTATTTGCAGTTCCCATACCTGCAGAGCCTGACATGGCAAGGGCCACCTTGTTGTCCTTCAAATAAGGTTTGACCATTTCAAACAGTTCGATTGTTGTTTGCTGTATTTTTGAGAAGTGACGTTTGTAAGTTTCAAATAAAATGTTTTTGTCGTCATCAATTAATATACACTTGATTGTTGTTGATCCGATATCCAGTCCTAACTTCACAGTATCTCCTTTGCAGAAATGCACTTTATATATATGTATTGGTCTAAGTAACAAATTCGATGCAATATTACATTTTCAAGATAATATTGATAATTTACCTCACTTACAAGTCCATGATAGGTAAATGCAGATTTTCCACATG
>JALNVT010000028.1 GCA_023231265.1 Sphaerochaetaceae bacterium | reverse complement strand
TCTGGGTACCTCTTTTGCTATTGATGAAAAATAAATAGAGATTATTTAAGTATTTTGATACTGCTATTAATTTAGCAGTATTTTTTTTTGTCTTTCTCACACCAATTTTATCAATTATTAGAACCAAACTACTTACTATTGAATAAACAATAGCATCGGAGGTCTTTTCCTGTATTAAATCAAATTTAAAATTTTTCTATAAACTGTTGCAATTACCACATACAAAAGAGCTTGAAAAGAATATTATAAATATACAGACAATAAAAATAAATAGATGATCTAATCTATAAAGGATTTATTATGATACAAGAAAATTTTAAGGTAAACGAGAAACTTTGGGAAATTGGAGTAATCGACGATAGAGATGTTCCATTTCACAGATTACTATTAACAAAAGGAACAACTTACAACAGTTATTTCTATAATACTCAAAAACCAACAGTTATCGATTCTGTAGATATGATGTATGGTAAAAATTATGTTGAAAATCTCAGCAAAAAAATAAATTTAGATAACATCTACTATATTGTAGTCAATCATACAGAACCAGATCATTCTGGTGCTCTAGGGCTGTTGGTCAGAAAAGCTAAAAATGCTAAAATTGTATGCAGCGAAAAAGCAGTAGAACACCTAAAAGAAGTCTATAAAATTACAGACAGAGAATTTATTGTGGTAAAAACTGGTGATTCCATTGATATCGGAGGAAAGACTTTATCATTCTACAATGTTCCAAACCTTCATACCGAAGAAACAATTATGACCTATTGCAAAGAAGACAAAATTTTGTTCTCATGTGATATCTTCAGCACACATATTGCAACCACAAAAGCAACAAATACCATGGAGCTGAACTCAATCGATGAAGATTACAGTGTGTATTATGATTTAATATTCAGTCCTCATAGAATATATGTCCTTGATCTCTTAAAATTTGTCGACAAATTGGACATAGAGTTGATTGCACCATCACACGGTTACATCCTAGATAAGGACATAAAGCATTTCATAGATATCTATAGAGAGAAATCAAAGACAACTACAGAAATTAAAAAAGCAACAGTAGTTTATACAACGATGAGAGGCAACACCAGAAAAATAGCTAGATATATAGCTGAAAAGCTCAGTGCAACAGGTCGATTTGATGTATCAATATTTGATGCTGATAAAACTCCTCATTCAGAGATTCTCGATAGCATCAGTACATCTGAGTTAGTTTTAGTTGGTAGTGCTACAAAATATGGTGATATGATAGGATCTCTTGATTCTCTACTTAAATCATTACCATCATTGGAAGGTAAGACAACAGCCGCATTTGGCTCTTTTGCTTGGAGTGGAGAAGCTATTGAAATAATTGGAGATTATCTTAGAGATGCATCTTCACATTATTTAACAACTTCCGAAACAATTAAAAAAACAGGTTGCATGGAATATGAATTCCCTCTAAGACTTCGATACAATCTAAGTGAAGATAATATGAAAAAGGTCGATAGTGCAATTACATATTTAGAAAGTATTCTGAACTAATTGATTCAATATCATATAAAGCAATACCCTGAAGGCTCTGATTTAATTCTGAGCCTTCACTGTTTACCTTCCTTAAATTTTAAAAATCTACAGGCACATTTCTATATCACATGCTACATAAAGAAAGAATCACTGTTTTTTACAATATGTATTGTAGAATTTAGCAAATGATTATAAATTTTATTCTATGAGTAACAAACAAAAGAAAACAAATGCAATGAGAATTTTGGAGCAGTTAAATATTCCTTATGAAACTGCAAGTTATGAAGTTGATGAGAACAATCTGGATGCAATCCATGCAGCAGAAGGTGCTGGTCTTGAAAAAGAATGTGTATATAAAACTATTGTAATGCAGGCAATTGATAAAAGTGTATTCGTATTCTGTCTTGCCGCAGAAGATACCATAAGCCTAAAAAAAGCCAGAGCTATAACAGGTGTAAAAGATATTGATTTGATAAAAATGGATATACTGCAGAAAACAACAGGATATATCAGAGGCGGATGCTCTCCACTTGGAATGAAAAAGAAATTTCCAACATTTATATCTGAAATGGCCCAACTTGAAGAGTATATATACGTAAGTGCTGGTCAAAGAGGCCTGCAATTGAAATTGAAACCAGATGATTTATTAAAAGCAACAGATGCAATATATGAAGATTTCATTCAATAAACAGAGGACTCCAATTAGGAGTCCTCAATTCTATCTAATTTTATTTAATTATTTAGCAATTGCAATAGCTTCAATTTCTACCAAAGCATCTTTAGGTAATCTTGCAACTTCAACTGCAGAACGTGCTGGTTTTATTCCTTCATTGAAGAATTCAGCATATACAGCATTCATAGCAGCAAAGTTATTCATATCACTTAAGAAAACAGTAGTTTTCAAAACATGAGCTAAATCACTACCACCTGCTTCTAATACAGCTTTTAAATTTGTTAAAGATTGTTTTGTCTGTGCAGTAATATCACCTTCGATTGCACCAGTCTTTGGATCTGCTGGAATTTGTCCAGAAGATATAACCAAATTTCCACCTGTTATACCTTGGCTGTAAGGACCGATTGCTGCTGGTGCTGTTTCTGTTTTAATTTCTTTTTTCATGAATTTTCTCCTATTGTTATATTTATTTATAAATTGTATTTAAAATATCTTTTGTTGTTGGACAGAAAGATACTATATCATCTGTAAGTTCTGACTCATTGTCAAAACCAAAGCCGTATGTAACTGCAATAAAATCTACTCCAGCTTCAGAAGCCCCATTCAAATCACTGAAAGTATCTCCAACCATAACTGCATCCTTAGGATCTACATTCAATTCATCAATAATTTTTGATATAATACCACCTTTGGTGATTGTTCCAGCGTGGTCTGAACCATAAACTAAATTGAAATATTTCTCTAATTCCTGCTCTTCTACCATATCTCTCGCAACTTCTTGATATTTATTAGTCGCAATAGAACAGATCAAATCATTAGAATTCAAAGATTGAAGCACATCTTCCATACCGTCATAAACGGTTGCAATATGTTTTCCACTCTCTTCATATTTCATTCGATAGATTTTACAAGCTTCATCAATCAATTCATCTTCTAAATCATAAGTAACTTTGAAACATTCTGCCAAAGGAGGTCCTACAAACTTTCTCAATTGCTGTACATCAGTTTCAATGGGTTTTCCAAGCTGCTTCATAGTCCAATTTGCTGTCGCAAAAATTCCCGGTGCGGTATTCATTAAAGTACCATCCAAATCGAATATCACCAATTTGTAATTTGATTTTTTATTTTCCAAAAATAATCTCCTCCATATTTGGGTGTAATAATGCATTAGAAGCAATAATATTGCAACAACTATCTGTAAATTTTGAGTCCATTGAAGCACTTGTAAGTTTTCCACCTGCCTCTTCTAAAATAATCCATCCGGCAGCAAAATCATAATATCCTAAAAATAGCTCATAATAAGTTTCCAGATGTCCACTTGCTATATAGCATAGCTCTTGAGCACATGTACCAAACGATCTGATATCTGAAGAAGCCAGTCCAATCTCTCTCATTTTTTCTAGATAAAAATCATATGCTTCTTTATGTCGATGGGGTGGAACACAGACCGTCAATGCTTTCGAAAAATCATTTATGTTTGAACAGTGAATCGACTTATCATTTAAATAAGCACCCTCTCCTTTCATGGAATAGTAAAGTTCATCAAGACAGGGTACATAAACAACACCTAAAAGAGGTTCATATTTTTCGATTTCATAAGCAATGCTGATGCACCAGTTAGGAAGACCTCTGAAAAAGTTTGTAGTGCCATCAATAGGATCAATTATCCAACGACCAGTACCTGTTTCATCGGCACTTTCCTCACCGAAAAAACCATCCTCTGGAAATATATCCTTAATTTCTGAAACAATTAACTTCTCAGTTGCTTTATCACAGTCTGTTACAAAATCATTCTTATGCTTTGTTGTTACAGAAAAGTTACCTGAATCTCTCATCTTTAAGGCATAAGAGCCGGCTTTCAAAGCTACCTTCTTTGCAAGTTCAAGTCTTTTCTTAACTTCTAATTTATCCATTATTATTTCTTCTTTTTCTTCAATCTGGAACCTGTCGTTACAACGAACTTCCAATCTACACTTGAATAGGAATCTTTTGAAATTTCCCATTCTTTCATTGACTTCAGAGTTTTATTATCATCAAAATTCAAAGTAAGAACATTCCATGAGTCCATATCTTTTGAATACATCAAAGCTCCAAGACTGTTCATTCTTTCCCATCTCTTCAATTGATCATTTTTATTGATTGGAAGGATTATGGAAAGATTTGATTCTGGAATTGTGAACATTTTATCTTTGTTGTCTTGTTTTTGAAGGTCCAGTGCTTGATTGATTAAGTGATCTATAGCTTCCAAAAGCTCGATATCATTTTCTTTACATATTTTAAAGAATGGACTGGCATCAAGATCTTCAGACATATCAACAATATCTATTATTCTCTGTGGCCAAAGGCTTTCAATTGTAGGTACTTCCTCTTCAAATATTCTATTGTTCTCAATGGCTTCAAACTTATCAGGATCTTTTGCAACTGGTTGCTCAATAACCTTTATGCTCTGAGGTTCAACAAAACTTATATCATCATCCTCTTCATCTTGCTCTGAAACAAGCTCTTCAGCCAACATATCTTCTTCTTCAATGTCATCGTCTGGATTTTGAGTACGGAAAGATTCATTCTCAACATCATCTAGATTCTTACCAATTTCATCGACGAGTTCTTCTGCAATGCTTTCATCATTTCCAAAAATGTCAGTTTCAGAATCATCTGAGTCATCAGTAAAATCTGAAACCTTGTTTTCAAGACTATCGTTGTATGCTTCTATTTCTGATTTTGAAGAAGAAATTGCTTCCTTTTCATAACCTTCAACATCTTCATCTGGATGAACATAACCATAATTTTCCAAATCAGAATCATCACTGTCAATTTTATCGAGTGCAGAGTTAATTGCATTTATCATATCAACCTGTTTGGGTGAGAATGTTTTGTTCTCTCTGACTTCAACATCATCAGGAACATTTTCATCATCATCACTTTCTTCAATTGAAGTTGCCTCATCCATCTCGTTGAGTTGAAGAACTTCATCACTGTCTACATCATCATCAATATCTAATTCAACCAACTCATCATCTTCGTCTTCGGGTTCAAGGATTGATTCTACTTCTATATCATCCAAATCATCATCAATAATAGGAGCATCATCTAAGTCATCATCAAATACATCTCTCAATAAAGCAGGACTATCATCTATTTGATCATCATCGTCTTCAAAGAAATGAACCTCTTCATCATCTTCATCGAGTAAGTACTGAATACTTGAGGTGTCATAATTATTGTTGAAACCATTTTCCAATTCATCAGCAGAAAGTTCATCTATGTCATCTAGCTCAATATCCAGCTCTTCATTGAAGTTTGAAGGAGCATCCATGTTTTCTTCTGTAAAGTTATAATCATCATCAAAATTTCCATCAAGGTCATTTTCATTAAAAATCTGAGTTGCTTCTTCTGATTCAATCTCTGTTTCTTCCAATTCTGAATTATTTTCATCTGCAGAGGCATCAATACCACACACACCATCCTTACAGACGGCACCATTATCACTACCGAAATCTATAAATCCATCAGAAGGTACAGCTTCTTGTACATCATCAGAGAAAACCTCGCTTATATCATCATCAGTAATTGGCTCATCATTTATCAGTTCATCATAACCAACTTCATCTGTATCATCATCTTCATCAGCTAAGGGATTCTTTCCTTTTGCAACATTATTCAATACATCAAAAAAGGAAAAGCCTCCTGAGGGTTTTGACTCTTGAATTTTCTCTTGACCCCTATCATCATGATCTTCAAGAGAACCTTCTGGTCCTTCCTTTTCAATATCTGAAACATCTTCTTTCTTTTTATTTTCTTCGATTGAAGGATTGAGGTCTTTGTTGCTATCTAAGTCACCAGCAGTTGTATCTTCAATTGACTCATCTTCTTGCTTGTTATTTAGAGGGTCTTTACCTTTTGCAACATTGTTCAAAACATCAAAAAAGGAAAAACCTGAACTTACAGCAGCTCCATCATTCTGTATAGCATCATCTTCAATGTCCTCTACATCTTCAACAACAGAACCATCCAATATGTCCAACAGTTCCTGGTCCGAATAATCTTCAGAATCTTCTTGGGTAGGCTCTGGGGTGTTTTCAAACATTTCATCCATATTGCTATCTGTGACTTCCAAACATCCCTCTAAAGGTTCAATTTCTTCTTCTATGTCTAAATCTGATTCCACTTTATCATTCAAAGTACAATTACCTTCCTCATTTTGCAAATCTAATGCACAATCTTTATCATCGACAGTTAAATTATCATCATCATTCTTACTTAAATCTTCCGCTTCTGATGAAGAAGAAACTCCCAATAATTGATCTTTTAAAAGTCTTATTTCATTCCAATCATTTAAAATACTTGATAGGTACAGATATGAAATGTAATAGATATCATCTTTTTTGACAATTTTTTCACCAGTTTCATCATAATAATCGAGCACAACAATGGGACCATCAATTTTATCAAAAAAACTTGTTGCTGAATCATAACAATGAAGTGCTGTGTACAACAATCCAATTTCTTTGATAGGATTCATTGGCAGTTTGTAACCATGCTGTCTTGGAACCTGAATGAAAACATTATTACTATCGTTTTCAAACTCCGCTGTGAAGTATGAATCTTCAACTTCATAGGATAATTGATAATTGAAGTGCCCAAATACTCCAGCAAAAATGGAGACTGGTAGAAGACCAGATTTCTCCATTTCAATTGAATTCCAGGTATTCTCATACCCAGGAAAGCTCTTGATTACAGCTTGTTTGATAGCTTCATATGCTTTATCGAATATAAACATACTATCAAATGAATAATATCTGCCATCTTTTTTTATAAACAGGGAATTATCAATACCAGCAGATTCAGTTATCCAACCAAAATTCTCAGAATACTGACTTCCTGTTTCAACACTCAATAAATCTAAATCATGAGATTCCAACTTTGACAAAATCTGTACATCAAATAAATCAAATTTCTCAGATCTATTCTGCAATTTTTCTAACCATCCACCCCAATTTTCTTCCTCAACTATTTTAGATAGAAGAACAGAGTTAACATTGGTATCTCCAGCTTTCTTTAGATTCTCAATTTTTTTCTGGGATTTACTGGCAAAGACCTCACAATCTTGATTTAGGTCATAAATTCCTTTTGTGCCTACTTTGGCAATGATTCTTAAAGAATCCAATATACCATCAAATCCTACATCAAATGTTGCATTGATTTTATCTACATGTGGTTGGAGTATGAGCTTCAATTGCTTTACTTTGTTATCTACATCCTCAAACTTAACTTTTGGGGTTGGAAACATATATGAATAAAACAATTCCTGCATTCGAGTTCTATATTTTGGATTGATTTTCTCACGTAAAATCAAATTATCTGTATATTTAATTACATGATTTTCAAGTGTGGAATATGTCCTATTGAATTTCTTCCAAGAGAAGTCCTTAAAATTTGTGGACTTCATTTCAGAATTAGGATTAGATGCAATATATTTAAGCATAAATCTAAGCTGTGAATATGCTATCTCTTCATTGTGGATATTTTTATTTACTTTTGATTTCTCTAATATTTCATCCACATGAAATGCAGTGAATTTCAACAATTCCAAGTAGTCATATTTTTTAATCATATTGATCAAAAGATTCACATCTAGATTTATTTGTTTTGTGGTTTCTTTTATATTCTTGTTAATTTTATCTTCAGATAATTTTACATTCTTTAAATTCCAAGAATTTGAATTACTCATCTATCATTTCCCCTTCAATCTGTAAGATACTAAATAATCATTAAAACGCCCAATTCATATGCTAAAAATACACAAATAGTTGAAAATTTACCACCTCTTTCTAGCAAATAAAACTATAACATATATCATAGAATACTACACTAAATATTATGATACATTTTTTCTACCAAGAATTGAATAGAGCATAACAAAGTACATCAAATAAATTTATTCTAATTATAGTTTATATGCATCAATTAAAACTTAATAGCATCACAATAAAATCAAAAACAAATGCTCTTTTACAAATAAAACTACTTCAACATTCCATATAATAAAGCCCTTATAACAAGAAACGACTTACCAATCAAAGCAATAGCCCATGTATGGCGACATAACTTAGAATTACAATTGCAGAATTATTTGACTGTATTTATGTAAAGTACAATATATTTATTCGCTTCAAACAAAGGTAGAAATACCATAACAAGCTGTCACTTCCCATGAAAATAACCAATTTATGTGACAAATTAATCATACTAATGTATGATAAATTATATTATTTACTTAAAGGAGAGAGAAGAATATGTCTATTACAGCAATCATTATTTTAGTTATAGTTACCATTCTCGTCATAACTTATATAACAACATACAATAAGCTTGTAAGAATGAAAAATAAAACAGAAGAATCAGAGGCTCAAATTGGTGCACACGAAAAACAACGTTATGATCTGGTCCCTAACCTTGTTGAAACAGTAAAAGGATATGCATCTCATGAAAGAGAGACTCTTGAGGCTGTAATTACAGCTAGAAATGCTGCTGCCGCAGCTCCTTCTGTTCAAGATGCAGAAGTTGGAAACAAACAACTCAACACTGCACTGAAAAGTATATTCGCTTTATCTGAATCTTATCCTGATTTAAAAGCAAATACAAACTTCTTACAATTGCAGCAGCAACTGACCGAAATTGAAGAAAAAATTCTCAATGCAAGAAAATACTACAATGCAGTAATAAGAGAATTCAATAACTTGTGTGAAACTTTCCCTTCCAACATCGTTGCCAATATCGGTCACTATACAAAGAAAGAATATTTACAGATTGAAGAGGCAGAGAAACAGAACGTAAAAGTAAAATTTTAGGAATATATTATGAAAATTAAAAAGAATATCAAATTATTGATTATATTCTCATTATTTATATTTTCACTGACAGGATTATTTGCACTTGATAATTCAATGTATGTTGATTCATTACATGTAAGTATGGATATAAGTGAGGACAACCAATATATAATCAATGAGAATTATAATTTTAACTATCTATCTGAACATCATGGATTCTTTCGTGTTATTCCTACTGATTACGCAGGAAGTGATTTTTATGTAGAACTGAAGGATATCAGATGTGATGAACCATTCAGTGTGGATAGAGGAAATCAATCAACAACTATAAAAGTTGGAGATGCTGATAGAACCATAAAGGGAGAAAAAGAATATAACCTAATCTACACGATGGATATAGGTAAGAATTACAGCGAGGAAGCTGATGGCAAAACATATGCCTATTACAATCTAGTTGGCGGTTCTTGGGATTTTCCAATCAAAAATATAAGTTTTGAAATAACATTCCCAAAAGAAATAGATCCAAATGCAGTATCACTGACATCAGGAGCTTTTAACTCAGAAACTTATTCAGGAACAGTTCAAATTTCAAATGATAAGAAGACAATCAAAGGAACAATTGATGTCATCAATCCAGGTGAATATCTGACTTTGTATGTAGACCTTCCTGTAGGTTATTTCTCGGGTGAGAGAGATGCTCTTTCAAGTATAAATCGTAATTTCATCATTCTTATTGTTCTTTCAATAATAGCTTTATTGTTTACCATTCTGCAATTTTATAAATATGGTCGAGATGACGATATAATTGAAGTTGAATCCTTTAAGGCTCCAGATGGAATGAATCCTATGGATCTTGGTTATTTTGTTGATAAAGTTGTTGATACCAAAGATACAACAGCCATGCTTTTCTATTGGGCCGATAATGGTTACATAAAAATAGAAGAACAAAATGATTCTCCCAAAAAGAAGAAAGGGAAAAAAGAATTCTTAATTACAAAATTAAAAAATCTTCCATCAACCTGCAGTCAAGCAGAAAAACTGCTGTTCAAAGCTTACTTTAAAAATAAAAGTATTGGTGATTCTCTACTAATCAGTTCGTTAAAAGAGAAATTTGTTGAAGATAGAAACAAAGCAATTGCTAAAGAGCCCATAATATTTAAAGGTGACAAAGGACTTGTTGAACCCAAAAGTGCAAAGGCAAAAAAGAAAATACTTGGTTTTATTTTTGTTCTCATAGTTGCAATGGGGGTCGTGCCTCCTGGAACTGAAAGTTTCAAAATCATAGCTTTATCATTCTTAATTGCATTTGCAACTTACTTAATTTTGAGTCTTCTTTTCTCCAAATTATTAAATACATCTGTTACAGAATCTAAAAAGAAAAAATTTGGAATTGTTCTTATAATCATAATTGCAATTGCTTTCTTAACAGCACTGAACTCAATATTCTATTTTACAATATCACCAGGTACATTAGGATTGAAATTTGGTATTCTGAATATAATTACTGCAACTCTGATATCAATTCTATTTGAACTGACAGAGAAACGTTCTGAATATGCAACTAAAACTTATGGAGATGTACTTGGATTCAAATCATTCATCAGTTATGTTGAAATTGATAAATTGAAGTTGTTGATAGATGAAGATCCAATGTTCTTCTACCATACATTGAGTTATGCCATTGTATTGGGCCTTGAAAAACAGTGGTATAAGAAATTTGAAACCATAGATATTCCAAACAATCCAGGATTCTTATTTTATGCTCCAATTGGAATGGGAATTCCAATAGATTCCTTCAATGATTTTTCAAGCAGCGTCACAAGCAGTGTAAACTCATCGATTGCATCAGTTCAATCCAGTTCTTCAGGAGGCTCTTCAGGAGGAGGCTTCGGCGGAGGCGGCGGAGGCGGTTGGTAAGCCAGGTCTCCAAACAGAAAAGACGTTCACTTCAATTGGGAACGTCTTTTTTTACATCCAAATATATTTAATTCTCTACAAAAGGACTTGGTGCCGTAAGGATCTTTTTAAAAACCAATCCAAATACACAAGCTACCAAACATATAAATGCATAGATTCCAAATAGAGAATTATATCCTCTGTTAGCTACAATGACACCACCTAGAGTTGAACCAATAACAGCAGGCAAACCTGTACCGATTGCATAATATAAAGCCAACCCCATTCCTCTGTGATCCTTTCTAACATTCTTTGTGATAAACAAAACTGAACCAATATGGAAAGCACCATAGCAGAAACAGTGAATTGCCTGTCCTATAAGAATTCCCGGTACTGTTGGGAACTTTATATATATAAAATATCTAACAGATACAGCTAGAGTACCAATCATTATGAGAGCATATGGAGTTATTTTCTTTTCTTTAAGAAGCTTTCCTGACAGGAGTATTACAAAGAATTCTGTTATAGAAGCCACTACATTTAACATTGTTATGTTGCTGTATTGTACAACTTCAATTGAATATAGTGATAAAAAGCTATAAACAGCAGTCATTGCAAAACGAGAGAAACTCATCAAAATAAGGCCTATTATCAAACCAGGAGTATACCATTTACCTCCATTCACTTCTTCTGAGACATCATTTTCAATCTCTTCTTTTTTGAGTTCTACTTCTTTTATATGCCCTTTGATGTCAATATTTTTTGTAGATATTATCATTATAGAAATAACTGCTGCAATTATTATTAAGTTGTAATAGAAGCTGATATTTGAATTGCTATCAATTAAAGGTCTATGAAAAATAGAAAGAATCAATGAAATAACCATGAAACCAAGAGTTCCAGATGATCTATATAATGAGTACTTTTCTGACTGTCCTTCTAAAGCTAATGTCCCCAGAGAATCAAAAATTGGAGAGATTCCTCTGAACGAGAAACCAAACAAAATCAATGATACAAATATCATAATAAATGATATATTCAACGCCAAAACATAAAAAGTCAGGGCTGAAACCACAAGAGTTACAATACAGAGTTGTTTGTACCACCCCTTTCTATCAGCAAGTGCCCCCAATATGATGGGCCCCACAATACCAGCTGCTTCAAAAACCCCCTGAAACAAACCAACATATTCAAAACCATAACCAAAGTTATAGAAAACTACTTGTAGGTATAAGTTAACAACAACATAAATCGCATTAACAAAAAAGTAAGCAACATAAAATTCCATGTGGGCATTGTAAGAGTAAAGTAATAAGAATACAAGTTAAAATAGTTATTTTTAGAGAATTCTCATTATTATTTATTACACATATGGTGTTTAAAATAAATATAGAAAAATCCAATTTTATTAGGTCACATATGTTATCTACTTACATGCACATTTCACCTAAATAAAGCAACAATAAGAAGAAATTACAAAATAATTGACAATTGAGACTTGCAGGTACTATCCTATTATTAATCTCATTTATTGCAGATGATTTTTATCATCCAAACCTATATGGTAGCTACTTTGTAGCTACCATGTTTTTTATAGAATTGTTCAATCCACACCATACAGAACAGCTTATTCTAGGAGAAGGTCATCTCCCCAAGACTCTATGTTACCATCACTGTCCTCATCTTCATAATCTATAGTCGATATTCCAGAATCATCAACGATATCCTCAATATCAGCTACATCATAGCCATCATCAGGAGTTATTCCAACTCCTTCATATGTATTTTCATCCACATCAAACATAGCATTTGCAGAGGTGTAAACATAATAGTAGTCATTATCTTCAGTTCCATCTAAGAAATATGTTGATACCAATGGTCCATTACCACCCCCAAGTTCTCTGTCCCATCAATATGGTATCATCACCACCTAAAGCCTGCAAAGCTAATATTGTGATATCACTCATGCTGACAGAATAGATATCTGCCAAAACGATGATTGGAACATCTGGTATATTGTCATCTGATGTGGCTGTTCCTGTGATTTTGTTTTCTATGAGTGGTGTGTATTCTGTTCGGTTGTCACCATCTTTATATCGAGTTTATCCGTAAGTGAGACTTTCATCCTCACTGATAAGTGGTCCAACTACATCTGTTAAATCAGCAACATAACCACCAGTATTGTGGCGTAGATCAATTATGATTTTAGAAATCTCACCAGTGTCATTTGTATTGTAGACAAGAGCCCAGAAATTATCCATGACAGCTGTTACATTGCTATCTGATTCATATAGGGTATTGTAGAAGTTGGACATATAGAGATATGGAGTATCACCTGTTCCATCTTCATCGCTATCAAAAAGAGCAGATATTATCACATAATCGGAACTAGATGAATATTTACTGGTATCACAAACCTCTACATTTGATAAATTAGTTGTAATTGTATCAGGAATATGACTTTCGTCAATTCCTGAATCATCACTGCTATCATCACTGCTATCATCAGTTGCTACAGCATCATCGCCTGCTTCTATAATTTCAAGGGCTGTTGCTACATCAATTGAATCTTCAATCTCAAAATCAGATGGGTAAATATATATACCATCCATTAAATAAGCAGCATCAGATGCACTGCTTGATGAAGAACTATCACCATAAGAAGGAATATCAGAATCATAACTTTCAAAACTATAGTAATTATATTCTGAGAAATCCAAATCAACATAATCTTCATTGTAGTAATCTCTTGTAGAGACCTCTGTTTCTCCTGGTGTTGTCAATGATATATTGTAATAAGACAAACCTGATGGACTATCATCATCAGTCAAGATGACACTTTTCAAGTACATATAATAATGATGATCAATAAGAGTTGAAGTCAAGTCCTGAAAATATGTCAGGGCAGATTCATTTCTGGTTACTAAATCATCCTCATCTTCCAAAGCTTCAAAGTATGCTGAATATTTTGTATATATCTCATCCCAATCAGTCTCTGTCTGGTCTTCTTGATATTCTCCACTTTTATCTTCTTCTATATCCCAATAGACATAGTTAACATTCATATAATCCCAAAAATCTTCAAAGACATAATACCAATATTCAGAATCATACTGACTGTAAGTCTCTGTTTGAACTTGTGAAGAATAATCATCAAGAGATGAAGATGATGAACTGAAATCACACGATGTATATAAAGTGGTCAAAATCAATACAAATGCTGTTAGTTTTAAAGTTTTATTTTTCATGATAATTCCTAAAATGAATACACAAATGCAAAATTGCCTTCAATTGTTACATTGTATTCGTCAACAGCATCAAATTGATCTGTACTGTATATGCTTGTTAAATCTGCAGTAAGTCGTGTTTCAAAAGATGCCTTGAGGTGTCTCTGAACTTCATACTCAAAGCCTATTCCACCAAGAAGGCCATAATTATATCAATTATCATTGTCATCAAAACCTTCAGTTTCTACTGTTGTATAATCGCTATCTGATGATGTATCCACTCCAGATATACTGGAAATATTCAAATATTCACCTGTAGTTGAAGCTGTCAACCAATAACTGAAATAAGCACCAAAGTTTATAAATGGTTTGAATTGACTTTCTGTAGGTCCAAACTATAGATGTCCCATAACAGGAAATTCTACATAGGAATTGTAATGATATTCATAAGTAGTCGAATTATCATAGTTTTGATATGTATCTTCAGTATAGTTTTTTGTGACATATGAAAGTTCGGTTCTAAGGGAAATTCTACCATTGAAATTATACTGATAAGGAATGGTCAAAGAATACCCAATTAGATTAGATGTAGATCTTTCATCATAGTAATCAGTCCCTGTCCATATGGTATTGCTATTAAGCGAGGCAGAAATGCCAATCTCTGAATTGGCAAAAATTGGAAATGCTACCATAAGTAAAAGAACAAGCAATATAAATTTTTGTTTTTTCTTTTTCAATTTTAAACTCTTTGTATATAATTGACAATTACATATAATTACTTATTTGTAAAGTATTTACAAAAAGGCCTCTCCCAAAGCGAATAATATATAGAATTACCTGACTCCATTTTTACATCATTGATATGATATTTATGTGAAGAAAAAAAATACTGGAAAAAATTAATTCTCCAGTATCAAGTTTAAAATTTATATCAATTTACTAATTATGTAGCTTTTTATATTCTTCAAGTCCCTTTTCAAGACAAATTAAAGCTCTTCCTAAATCTTCTGTATTTAGTACATAGGCAATTCTTGCTTGTTTTCTACCAATTCCATTGGTTACATAGAAATCCTCAGCTGGGGAAATCATCACAGTCTCTCCCTCATAGTTAAAATCTTTTAAGAGGAATATTGCAAAATCTTCAGCATTATCTATAGGGAATTCAGCGACCAAATAGAAGGCACCTTTTGGGATGTTACTTATAACTCCTGGAATTTTATCCAATCCTGAAGTCAAGAAATCTCTTCTCTTTTTGTACTCTTCTTTAACATCCTGTAAATAAGAAACGTCTGTTTTGAGTGCTGCAATTGCTACCATCTGTTCAATATCAGGTGGACAAAGTCTTGCTTGAGAAAGCTTCAATACACTCTGCAAGAATTCTTGGTTTTTCGAAACAAGTGCACCAATTCGTGCTCCACACATGCTATAACGTTTGCTAAAAGAATCAATACAAACAACTCTATCAGAATATTCATCAAAAGACAGAATGCTTGTGAACTCACCATCATAACAGAACTCTCTGTAAACCTCATCAACAAGCAAGAAAATATCATTCTTCTTACAGAGTTCAAGCAACTGCAACATCTCTTCTTTATTGTAGATATAACCTGTTGGATTGTTTGGACTGCAAAGAAGAATAGCTCCAGTTTTTCTGGTGATTTTCTTTTCAAACTCTTCTATAGGAGGTAAAGAAAAGCAATCTTCAATTCTAGATGTAATAGGTACGAGATTGACCATAGCCATTCTTGCAAATGATGTAACATTTGTATAGTAAGGTTCAGGGATTATAACTTCATCATAAGGATCACATAAAGTCATGAAGGCAAACTGAATTGCTTCTGAACCACCAGTTGTGATCAAAATATCGTCAGGAGTTATATCGTCAACACCATGTTTTTTATAATAATCTGACATGCCTTCTCGCAATTCAGATAAACCTTCACTTGGACCATAAGGGATATTTGGCTTGTTATAATTTCTAACTTCATCAAGAGCAACTTGAGGTGTTTTTATATCAGGCTGGCCGATGTTCAAATAATGAACACGAATTCCCTTTTTTTCCGCCGCACGCGCGAGTGGAGATAAACGTCGAATTGGTGAACATTGAAATCCTGAGATACGGTGTGACATTTGCATAAAAGAAACTCCTATTTGCTTTAGCAATAATTTTTTTATAGTTTTAAAAATATACACGTTATTGTATAAAAATTCAATAAATGTATAACGGTTTTAGTATGTGTAATAACAAAAAAAAGCTACCCCATATTAAGCGAAGTAGCTCTGTTTGAAATTAAATAATATTATTATTTTTTTTCAGTTTTATTTTTATCTTCAAGGCTTTTAGCAGATTCTCCATTGTTCTTGCTAAAAGCGCCTGACGCTTGTTGTGAATCAATTAATTTTTGAATGAATTTTCTGTTATCCAATAAAGGACTGATAGAACGACCATGATGCAAACGAGATATTGTTCTTGCAAACAATTCTGAAATATCAGCTTGAACATACCAAGGCTTATCCAATAAGTCATGACCATGGGTTACTGCGTTTGTACCAATAATTCTGTAGAAAACACCTTCTTTATAAGCTGCATCAAAGTTTTCAATACCACCACCATTAAAGAATGGAAGAGATATCATACAAATAACTTTTTTTGCACCAAGTCTCATTAATTCTCTCATTGCAGTGATCATTGTACCACCGGTTGCGATCATATCATCAGCCATCAGTACAGTTTTTCCTTTGACGTCACCTAAGAGGACTATACTCTTGATGTTGGTATGATTTGCATCGGTACTAACAATTGAATAGTCTCTTTCTTTGTACAACATAGCTAAAGGTCTATGAAGGGCTTGTGCATAGAATTTGTTACGTGATATTGCACCTGTATCTGGAGATACCACTACAATATCGGGATCACTCAAGTCGACCAAACGACTCAAAGCGATTAAAGTTTGATAAGATCCGTGTAAGTTTTCTAGATGAGTCTTTGAGAAACTGTTTTCAATCTCTCTTGAGTGAATATCTAATGTGATAATTCTCTCAACGTCTAGCATTTCACACATATGGCAAAATAAACTTGCAGTCAATGCTTCACGACTTGTCTTCTTATGTTGTCTTGAATAAGGGAAAGTTGGAAGTACCAATGTTATAGATTCAGCACCAGCAAGCATGATTGCATTGATAGTGGTAAATAAGAACATTAGATGATCATTGACAGATAACTCGATTGGAGTATCTGAGCCTGCAACCTTAATAGGTTCCATATTTGAGATATCATAAACAAAAAATACTTTCAGTCCTCTAACTGGGTTCAAAATCTCTGCTTTCTCTTCCCCGTTAGCAAAATGGGTATATTTTGCTTTAATTGTAAAATCCTCACATTGAAATTGTGTCGGACATTTCCTATTAGGAATCTTCTTACTATTCATATCATCAACTAATGTGACGTATTGTAAGATCTGTTCCTCTGTCATGTTGTGGCGTTTGGACAGTGCTTTAGAAAGTTTATCATATCTTTCCTTATACAGGTGTCGCAAATGCTTAACAACCTTGCTAGTAAAATATTCGCTACCAGGGCCAGCAATAACCCCTAGCTTGTGTGGTTTGATGATGCTCATACCGGTACAATACTACAAAGTACTTATCATTGCAATTATTTATGCAACATTGTGGGGGTGTTATTATAAAAAATTTTACATAAATTGAAATTTGTTCAATTCCATACCATAAGATTAATGCAAATCAATATATCTATCTATTATATTATTTATGAAAATCCAAAAACTTATCATACTATTTTTATCATGTTTGATTCTCTGTTCTTGCACAAGCTGCGACCACAGTGAGACTGAAATAATAGATTTATTAAGTTGTGTGGATTCAATTCCTCCTAGCTTGATATATATAAAAGGAGAGAGTCCATATAGCTTCACTTTAAATTTTTCAGAAGAATTAAAAAACAGATTCAACTGCAAAGTGGAATTTGAAGGAAAAAATACCACAAATTTTAAAGTTGAAAGCCATGTTTTGACAGTTTTCACAGATGAAAAACTGACCCCAGGAAAGCAATATCATATAAAAGCAGAGGTTCAAGAT
>JALNVT010000027.1 GCA_023231265.1 Sphaerochaetaceae bacterium | reverse complement strand
CTTGAAATAGTATCGCGAGAACTAGAAAATCTAATGTCTATTAATCTTAAGGGTTTCCAACACATTTGCCGAAAGGATAAAGAGAGAAAGAAAATAGTAATTGCTACTGTTAAGCTACTAATATGTTACATCTTCCTTTGAAGGTTGTCAATTGAGTTGCATATTATATTGTTACTACTTGATAAAATATTTTTATTAATTCATTATTTATCTATGAATTCTAACGTTGCAGGCCTTATATGGTCCATTTTATTTATTTTAACAATTCTTGCTTTTGTTGCTGTTTTGAAGAAAACTACCAAAATAAACGATGAAATCCTAAGAAAAATCGTACATATTGGTGTTTCAAACTGGTGGCTGATCAATTTACATTTTAAATTGGACATGGAAGTTGTCATAATTGCACCTCTGGTTTTCATGTTTTTGAATGCATTTACAATTATGGTCCCCAAAGTCGGTGAGATATTTGGGTTTGTTGGTAAAAAACGAAACTATGGTCTGATATACTATCCATTTTCAATCAGTGTTTTGCTTTATCTCTGTTATTCTGGTTATCTTCCTTTCTACGCAGGTACAATTGGAGTTCTGTGCATGGGATATGGTGATGGCTTTGCAGCAATAACTGGAACTCTATGGGGAAACAAGAAGATATCTCTCAAAACAGGCGGAAAGACATATCTTGGTTCATTTGTTATGGCAGTTGTCTGCAATCTTGTATGTGTTTTCACCTTTGCACTTTCAACATCATTTGGAACCCTTCAGATAATAATTGCATCTCTTATAATATCCATTGTATCTGCACTGGTTGAGATGTTGACTCCCCTTGGTCTCGATAATGTTTCAGTTCCTTTAATTGCAGCTGTTTTAGCAGGAGCCATACTATGATAGATAATTTCATGATTTCTGGAAGTTCAAATTCTATAAATGGTTTTATTGATGCATTCATCATAAAATTACCTTTCTTCTATCTATATATAATTGCAACTATGGTAATTATTTCCATAATTGCTTATAAACTTAAAATGTTGAGCGGATCTGGATCTGTTGCTGCTTTTACTTTGGGTACAATTGTAATTTTTGCATTTGGAACTGGAGGATTGCTTGTATATCTGTTTTTCATGATACTTGCAGCAGTTCTTGCAAAGATCAATGAGAACAATGAGGTATATAAGGAAGCCGAAGAGATTCAGGAAAAAGGAAATACCAGAGATTGGGGTCAGGTATTCAGCAATGGTGGACTTGTTTTGTTTCTCGCAATTGCATATTTAATAAGTCCCAATCCTATCATTCTGCTTATGTTTGGTGGCTCAATATGTGAAGCAGTATGTGATACATCTGCTGGTGAGATAGGAATGCTCTTCAAAGGCGTGACTGTTTCAATAATTACAGGTAAGCCTCAGAAAAGTGGTCTATCTGGTGGAGTTTCATTCGAAGGAACACTTGGAGGATTCATAGCATCTCTAATAACAGCAATGATTTGGTATTCATGCTATTTCTATCCAAGCTTCTCTACAATATCCTTTATGATGATAGCAGCAGTTACTGGATTTGCAGGATGTTTGATAGACAGTGTCATGGGAGCTACAATACAGGCTCACTATTTCGATGAAAAAAATAATAAATTAACAGAAAAAGAATATATAGATAATAAGAAATTGCCTCTGGTGAGGGGCATACGTTTCTTTGATAATGACAAAGTTAATTTGATGAGCAATTTATTCAGCATTATTTTTGCAATGTTGCTGGGAGTGCTTGTACTATAAGGAATTGTTTATAAAAATAATATTTAATTTATTACTTGTCAATTTTAAGATTTATTAGTACTTTTTTGTACAAAGGGATTTTTCCCTTCTATATTGAAATTTACATTTAATTATTAATTTAAATTAATATTAAACAATATTTAAAGAGAGGATTTAAATAATGGCAAAACAACTACAATTTGGTGAAGAATCACGAAAATCTTTGGTAAATGGTGTTGAGAAGATTTCTCGAGCAGTCATGACTACTTTAGGACCTAAAGGTAGATTGGTCTTATTAGACAAAAAGTTTGGTGCTCCAACTGTAACTAAAGATGGTGTATCTGTAGCACGTGAAATTGAGTTAGAAGATCCCTTTGAAAATATGGGTGCTCAGTTACTAAAAGAAGTAGCTACAAAGACAAACGATGTAGCTGGTGATGGTACAACTACCGCAACTGTATTAGCTTGGGCTATTACTAAAGAAGGTATGAAGAGCGTTGCTTCTGGTGTAAATCCAATGGGTATTCGTCGTGGTATTGATTTAGCTGTAACTGATGCAGTTAGCGAGATCAGCAAGATGTCTAAGTCCATTAAAGACAAAGAAGAGATTGCTCAAGTTGCTACAATCAGTGCAAACAACGATAGAACTATCGGTGATGAAATTTCAAATGCAATGGAAAAAGTTGGTAAAGATGGTGTTATCACTGTTGAAGAATCAAAGACATTTGAAACAACTACAGACTTTGTTGAAGGTATGCAGTTCGACAGAGGTTACTTGAGTGCTTACTTCTGTAACAACAGAGAAACAATGACTTCTATCTTAGAAGATCCATTCATCTTGGTTTATGACAAGAAAATATCTAACATGAAAGAATTACTTCCTGTTCTAGAGAAAGTAGCTCAGACAAACAAACCTTTATTGATTATTGCTGAAGACGTAGAGAGCGAAGCTTTGGCTACATTGGTAGTTAACAGTGTTCGTGGTATCTTGAACGTTGTTGCTGTTAAAGCACCTGGTTTTGGTGACAGACGTAAAGCAATGTTGGAAGATATCGCAGTATTGACTGGTGGACAGTTGATCAGTGAAGAAATTGGCTTGACTCTAGAGAGTGCTGATTTAACAATGCTTGGCCGTGCTAAGAGTGTTAAAGTTGGTAAGGAAGATACAACAATCATCAACGGTGCTGGTAAGAAGTCTGATATTGACGAAAGAACAGCTCAAATTAAAGCTCAGATCATGGAATCAACAAGTGATTATGACAGAGAAAAACTACAGGAAAGACTTGCTAAACTTGCAGGTGGTGTAGCAGTAGTTAATGTTGGTGCTGCAACTGAAGCTGAATTGAAAGAAAAGAAACATAGAGTTGAAGATGCATTGAGTGCAACTCGTGCTGCTATTGAAGAGGGTGTCATTCCTGGTGGTGGTGTAGCTCTTGTTCAATCTCTAAAAGCTTTAGATAAAAAAGATCTATCAGCATTATCAGAAGATGAAAGAATTGGTTACAAAATTGTACGTCGTGCATTGGAAGAACCTATCAGACAGATTGCAGAGAATGCAGGTCTTGATGGTTCAATCATCGCTGACAAATGTAAGAACAATGAGAATGGTATTGGTTTCGATGCTTCTGCAATGAAATGGGTAAACATGGTTGAAAATGGTATTTTGGATCCTATGAAAGTTACTCGTTGTGCACTTCAGAATGCAGCATCAATTGCTCAATTGATTCTAACAACAGAATGTGCAATTACAGATATCCCATCAAATGATGCACCAGCAATGCCTGCTGGTAATCCAGGAATGGGCGGCATGGGCGGCATGATGTAATTATCATAATTTGCCTAGCAGATCAAAAGGGCTTCGTTAAGAATTGACTTTACGGGGTCCTTTTTCTGTATTTATTCTATAATCTTGGATATAAAAAAACTATTTCTTGACTATTATTGGTCTTACATGGTATTTTAAATTTCATTGATAAACTAACACAAATAGTGGTTTATCATCAATTTCCTAATTTATGGAAACATTTTACTCGAAATTAACCTAATGTTGGTTTTGAATTATAAAAGGAAGGTCTAACATGAATTCATTGTTAACTCTTATGGGCACTACCGGTACATCTAGTGCAGGTACAACAGGTTCTATGGCAACATCCCTAATTACTTTCGCACTTATTATCGTAATTATGTATTTCCTTATCATTCGTCCTCAGAGAAAGAAAGATAAAGAAGCTAAAGATATGATCAGTTCAGTTGCAAAAGGCGATAAAGTTGTAACTATTGGTGGTATTCACGGAACTGTAGTGGCAGTACGCGAAAAAACTATCGTTTTAAAAGTTGATGACAATGCACGTATTGAATTTACAAAAGGTGCTATCAGCAGCGTTGTTTCTAAAAAGGGCGCAGCAAAACCTTCAACTAAGAAAAAAGCAAAAGCTGAAGCAGTGGCTGCTAAAGAAGAAAAATCAGAACTTATTGAAGACAAAGAATCTACAGAAAGTTCAGATAAAAAAAATAAATAATATTATCAAACGTTACGATTGGAGAAAGCTATGAAAAAACGTGATCGACTGATCATTGTTCTTTTGGTTCTATTGATGTGCGGCTATTTCTTATACCCTACTATTAAGTGGTATACTGCCGTTCCTCAGGAGACCAAGGATCTCGCAAGTGGCTCTAACGAGCAAATTAGGGAGTATGCCAGAGGGCAGGCTACCAGGGATCTTCGTACTATCAAGGATTTAGTAGCAAGTGATGCTGAAGCAGCAGTTCCAGCAGAATTTGTTTATCTTGAGAAGACAGCGAAGACTAATTACAAGGCAATGAAGAAAGATGTTCCTTCATGGAATATCACAACTCTTTGTGCTGGTTTCTATACAGAAAAAGATATGTTCGACACAATTGAACAGCATTATCGTACTACCATTGTTGGCGTTAAAACCCTAAGTGATAATGTATTGCAGCTTGGTCTTGATCTCAAAGGTGGTATGAGTATTTTATTGGATGCTGATACAGCAGCCTATGAAGAGAAAGCAGGAAAATCAGCTTCTGATGCAGAGATCAAAACACTTGTAAATCAAGACATTGAAATTCTTCAAACTAGAATTGACCAATTTGGTGTAAGTGAACCTGAAATCAGATTGCAGGGTGATGATCAAATCTTAATTGAAATTCCTGGTGCTACAGATCCTGAAAGAGTAAATACTTTCTTACAGGGCAAGGGTTCTTTGTTATTCCAGATTGTTGATGAAACATTATCTACTAAGTTAAATGAATATTTCACTGAAAATCCTTCAGAAGCATATACAGATACTGGTGCTATAAAGCAGCCTGATTTCTTACCTGCAGGTAAGATTGCAGCTGGTTATTACACAAAAGACTCATACGGTATCGATGAATTACAGAGATTTGTAGTTATCGACAGTGAGATTGGTCTTGATGGTATTCACTTAGAAAGCGCTCAAACTGGCACAAATGGTATCACAGGTCAACCTGTTGTTAACTTCCATCTTGATGCTGTTGGTGGTGATGCATTCTATAAATTCACTTCAACTCATGTTGGTGATGCTATGGCTGTTGTAATGGACGGTAAGGTAAAATCTATCGCTACTATCAATGAGCCAATCAGACAGGACGTTCAGATCTCTGGATTCTCAGCTGATGAAGCTTCTGCTTTAGCAATTGTTCTAAGAACAGCTGCTCTTCCAATTGAATTGATTGTATCAAGTCAGCAGTCTGTTGGTGCTACATTAGGTGAAGATGCTGTTGCAGCTGGTCTAGAAGCAATTCTTATTGGTTTGGTATTGGTTGTACTGTTCATGGTAATTTACTATGGAGCAAGTGGTCTTGTTGCAGATTTGGCGTTGGTATTTAACTTACTCATAATGCTCTCTGTATTGTCCGCACTTCATTTCACATTGACATTGACATCAATTGCAGGTCTTATTCTTACATTAGGTATGGCCGTTGATGCTAACGTAATTATATACGAAAGAATTAGAGAAGAACTTAGACTCGGAAAGAGCTCCCAGGCATCTATTAGAGCTGGTTTTGGAAAAGCTTTCTGGACAATTATGGATGCTAACATAACAACCATCATTGCAGCTCTCGTATTATCACAGCTTGGTTCAAGCAGTGTAAAGGGATTTGCTAATACATTGGCTATTGGTATCATAAGTTCATTATTCACTTCATTATTCGTATCACACCTTATCTTTGACGCAACAGTTACAGATAAAGAAGGCGCAAAATTACATATTGGGAGGGTAAAATAATGGCTAAAAAAAATCTTCCTGTTATTAAGGTACGATTTATTGCATTGACTGTATCAATCGTATTGTTACTAGTTGGTATGTTCTCAATATTCTTCAATGGTGGATTCAATACTGGTATTGACTTCGAAAGTGGTTTGAGTCAACGCATACAGATAGCTCCAGTAGGTCTTGAAGTATCATATGATGGTGATGCATCAGCTACTTTAGCTTTAGATAATTCAACAATAACCATCACAACTAGAGATGACTCTGGTGCAGAAGTTAAATCTTTCCCAAGTTCAACATATGCAACAGCTTCTGAACTTGCAGACGGATTGAATGCTCTTGATGGAGTTACTGCTACTGCTGTAGACGGTTCACTTAAAACTGCAGATATTCTATCTGGTTATGGTTTCCCTGCAACATTGAGCAGCGACAAGACATCATTGAATTTTGAAAATTCAACTGGTGATACTGTTTCTATTGATGAAGTTAGAGAAGCTTTGAGTGCTTTGGGCAATGTCCAGGTACAGACTGTTGGTTCTGATGCATCTCAGGTGTTCCAAGTTAGATTGAGCACAAATGATGGTGATACACAGGCTTCAATGGAAGAAGCTGTAAGTGAAAATCTTGCAAACACTTTCACTGATGAAGGATTCGTAGTACTTGAAAGCAATTTCATCGGTCCTAAGTATTCTCAGACATTGGTAAGTGGTTCCATTCTAGCTGTATTGATTGCAATGGTATTGATCCTTCTTTATGTTTGGATTCGTTTCCGTATTGCATATGCACTATCAAGTATCATCGCTTTAACTCACGATGTATTGATGCTTTTGGGCTTCATCGCATTGTTCAAGTTTGAAGTATCAAGTACAACTATTGCTGCTGTATTGACAATTATTGGTTATTCTTTGAATGCAACAATTGTTATTTTTGATAGAGTTCGTGAAAACAGTGAGCTCATGAAAAATAAACCTATGCAAGAGGTCATCGAGCACAGTGTTACACAGACTTTATCTCGTACTATTCTGTCAAGTTTGACAACAGTATTGGCTGTATTGCCTCTAGCAATTTTAGCAACAGGTAGCATTCAATTGTTCGCAATTGAAATGATCTTTGGTATTGTTATTGGTACATATTCTTCTAACTTTATTGCTCCATCATTCCTTTATTGGATTTCAAATGGTCTTGCAAATAAGAAAAAGAAAAAGGCTATTAAGTAATATAAAGAACTATAAATTTTATATAAATATAACTCTCTATTTGAATAATTTTTCAGGTAGAGAGTTTTTTTAACAGTTTTGAAAAAATATAAATAATTTTTTATCTATTTGCAATAATGGAAAAAACCGAGTATACTTTTCTAGAAAGTTAGTAAATTAGGGGAAGTGTTTATTTGAATGTTATAATCTCAGATTACATAAGTTACTGCAGTGGTGTATCAATTGCAGTGAATAAAATGTATAAAGCAATAGCATGGGGAAAAGAAAACAATAAGAAAGTTTATTCTCTTGGTTACTTGATTCACAATGAGCGAGTCATTGAGGGCTTCAACGAAATGGGAGTTGAGGTAATTGATGAAGATCAGATTGATTCAATTGAACCGGGGATAATTGTGTTGAGGGCTCATGGAGTCAAAGAAAATGTCATGAGATATCTCATGATGAATGATTTTATTGTAGTTGATGCAACATGTCCTATAGTTGTAAAAGAACAGGATTTAATCAAGAAGGCAGATATAAAATATCATGTTGTTGTCATTGGTAAGAGTGGTCATCCTGAAGCTATATTTCTGCATTCAGTGGAGACTCCTCATTCAAGAACACTGGTTACTAACGTTGAAGATGTTGATAAGATAGTTACTGATGCACCTTTATTTGTGGTCATACAATCGACCTTTCCACAGATAAAGAGTCAGGCTATTTTAGATAAGTTGAAGAGTTTGGAGACCAAAGATCGAGAGGTGGTGATTGCAAATACTCTTTGTAACAGTACAAAGAAAAGGCGATTGGCACTGAAAGACATGGTGGATGACACAGATTGCATTGTTGTAATTGGTGGAATCAACAGTTCAAACACAAATGGATTGAAAATGTACGCTGAGAGTTTCAATAAGCCCGTTTTTCTGATAAATTCAGTAAGTGATATACCGGATGCAGTCTATGAATATGAAACTGTAGGTATTGCTACTGGAACATCAACACCACAATTTATCATTGATGAAATTGTAAATGCTTTAAGAGGAGAATATAGTGAAACATAAAATTCCGATTCCAACAATAAAAAGATTTCCTTCTTATTTGAGGTTAATGAAACAATATAACGAAGAAGGTAGGGAAACTATTTCCGCTACAATTCTTGCTAAAGATTTAGGATTGAATCCTATACAAGTTAGAAAGGATCTTTCTTTCTCAGGAATCGAAGGTAAACCTAAAGTTGGTTTCAAAGTTACTGAATTGATTGAATCTCTTACAAACTCCCTTGGTTGGGACAATGTATCAGATGCTATCATAATTGGTGCTGGTAACCTAGGTAAGGCTTTGATCTCTTATGAAGGATTTGAGAACTACGGATTCCAGATTGTAGCTGCATTTGATAAAGATCCAGCAAAAGATGGCTTGAAGGTAGGAAAGGTAGAGGTTCGACCATTGGTAAAGATGGAAGAATATATCATTGAGAATAGAATCAATATTGCAATCCTTGCAGTACCTGTTCCTCAAGCTCAAGTATCAGCAGAGCTGTTGGTAAAATGTGGTATTAAAGCTATTTGGAGTTTCGTTCCAACTGATTTAAGACTGCCTTCCCGTATTGCACTGCAGAGAACTGACCTAGCAACTCACTTTGCTGTTTTAGCTCAAAAGCTACAAACCAAAATTGATAACAAAGAAAATTTACCTGATGGTGACGATTGGTAATTATATTAGCCAGCAATGAAAGAATATTGTTGGCTTCTATATATTATTATCTGACTGCATTGTAGTGATTTTCTTTTTTTTTAACAAAAGGATGAATGGATGAATAAGGTAAAAGTTGAATTGTGCATGGGGAGTTCCTGTTTTGCCAGAGGTAATTCTAAAGCTCTGGAGAATATAGAGAGCTACATCAAAGAGAACCATCTGGAAGACTTTGTTGAACTTGAAGGTCACCTGTGCTTGGGAAACTGCAAGAATGGTCCCAACATCAAAATCAATGGAATATCTTTTGAAGGTCTAGATCCTGATTGTTTGGTGGACCTCGTTGAACGAGAATTGAACAAATAGAGGGGATTTTATGATACATCCAATTTATACCGAGCTGACAGAATGCAGAGATTGCTACAAATGCGTTAGAGCATGTCCTGTAAAAGCAATTCAGGTGAAAGATGGCAATGCCGTTGTTATACATGAAAGATGCATCTATTGCGGAGCATGTGTAGATGAATGTCCTTCCAACGCCAAAAAAGTACGCTCAGATTTATCCAGAGTCAGAATGTTCATGAACAGTGCATCTTCAATGTACTGTTCCATAGCTCCATCATTTTCAGCCGAATTTGAAGGAAGAGGGGATGAACTTTTGGTTGCCCTCAAAAAATTGGGGTTTTCATATATCAGTGAGACAGCAATCGGAGCAGCACTTGTAAGTGCCTGCATTGATTCCTATTCAGCTCAGCATGGTGGAAAGTGTCCTTGGATTTCAACAGCATGTCCAAGCGTGGTTGACCATGTAAATAAATATTATCCATCCTTAAGTAAGGACCTTGCTCCAGTACCATCTCCTCTGCAGCTTCACTGTGCATATCTCAGAGAGCTATACGGAGAGAAAATTGGTATTGTTTTCATTGGTCCATGCATTGCAAAGAAGGGAGAGGCAGACGCTCATCCTGGATACCCAAACTACGCCCTGACCTTTGATGAGCTGAGAAGATGGCTTGAAGAGGAAAAGATTGATCTTGATGAGATTGCAGAGGAAATAGATGATGGAAAGGTAGAGATCCCAAAATTCATACCAGCAAAAGCTGCAAGAACCACCGCATATTCAATTGAAGGTGGAATGATAAACTCCCTTGCCTGTGGAAATGATCCTTATCAAGATGAAGCTGTTGCTGCCAGTGGTAACACCCAGATAATATCAGCACTTGATAACTTACTTGTCAAACCAATAGATTCTTTTTTGGAACTTCTATCCTGTGATGGTGGATGCATAAATGGTCCTGGCACAAAGAAAGATAACAGCATCTCAAGAAAGAAAAGAGCTTCAGTTGAATACACATCAAGCAGATTGAAACAGGATGACCTGTTCAAAGTCCCAGAATATTTTATAGCTAAGGTCCTTGAAGAGGGTTACGATATTCTGAAGGTGAGTGTGAATGCAGACAGATGTTTTGTAAGAAACGAGTACACTGAGGAGCAGATTCAGGAAGCTCTGATAAACCTTGGTAAGTACGATGAATCAGATCAGCTGAACTGTGGTGGATGTGGTTACAACACATGTAAAGATATGGCCAGAGCATATTTAGATGGAATGGCTGAACCTGAGATGTGTGTCACCAAGATGAGAAAAGAAGCTCAGACCAAAATTGACGTTCTACTCAGAACAATTCCTATGGGTGTTGTCATGGTCGATAGAAAATTGAACATTGTTGACTGCAATTCTATCTTCATCTCATTGTTTGGCGACATGGATGTGGAAATTGATGAGGACATTCTCAGTTTGATTGGTGGTCTTCCTGTTGAGAGATTCGTATCATTCTCAGATAAATTCAAAGAGCAGTTCTCAAGAAAGAAAAGTCAGCAGTATAGATTCAGGCACAATGGAAAATTTTTAAGAGTTTCCTTCTTTTCTATTGAAAATCATCAGTTAGTTGGTGCAATATTTGAAGATATAACATCTCCAACTGTAAGACGTGAGACCGTGGTCAAAAAGGCTGAAGTTGTAATTCAACACAGTCTTGAGACAGTACAGCAGATTGCTTCCCTTTTGGGAGAGAATGCAGCTGATACGGAAATAACACTCAATTCATTGATTGAAGCGTTCCAGGTTCCATCTTCTTCGGAGGATGATGGTTTTACGATAGATAATGAGGAGGATTTGCTGTGAACGACATTTTTATAGATGTTGACTACTCTCAGGTCTACAAGCACGGACAGAAGATTGGTGGCGATGTATTCTTACTCAGCAGAAATCCTGAAAGAAATCAGATTGTTGCAATCTTGAGTGATGGACTGGGTTCAGGAGTGAAAGCCAATGTTTTGGCCTCTCTTACAGCCCATATGGCCCATAACTTGAGCTTCTCTCCAATGGATCTGACCCATTCGGCGAAAATCATAATGGACACTCTTCCTGTCTGCAAGGAGAGGAAGATAAGCTACTCAACATTCTCAATTGCAGATATAAGATACGACAATTCTGTTGAGAAAATCGTTGTTAATTTCCTTGAATATGACAATCCATCAGCACTGTTCTTCAAAGGAGTCAAGAATATCCCCTGGACGGGAGATACAATTGACCTTCAGCGAGAGGGTGCTTTTAAAAAAGAATTGCTTCATAGACAAACTTTCAATCTTGAAGTAGGTGACAGACTTCTCATGTTCAGTGACGGGGTGACTCAATCTGGACTTGGTCTTACAATGCCTCTTGGTTGGAGAATCAGTGGCGTGAATAAATTCATTGAAAGAATACTTGAAAACAACAGTGAGATAAGCAGCAAAGAGCTCACAAAAGCAATTGTGAACAAAGCTCTGAGTCTGGATGGACTTGCCTCTCGTGATGATATAACCTGTTCCTGCATATATGTAAGACGTCCAAGACGTACCTTGATTGTAACAGGACCTCCTTTCTCAAAAGAATCAGATTGCATTCTTGGGGAAAAGATAAAAAAGTTCAGTGGTAAGAAGATAGTATCAGGTGGTACAACAGCTCTGATTGTGAGCAGGTTGTTTGATAAGAAACTGAAGGTTGATCTATCCTGCTGGTCATCAGATGTTCCTCCCGCTTCTAAGATGGAAGGAATCGACTTGGTAACCGAAGGTATGTTGACTTTGAGTAAGGTGGCAACACATCTGGAAGCAAAAACTCCAGTTTATGAACTTCCAAATGACCCAGTGAAGAAATTTATTGAAATTTTGGAAGATAGTGATCAGGTTCATTTTATTGTAGGAACAAAAATCAATGAAGCTCATCAAGATCCTAATATCCCTGTGGAGATAGGAATAAGAAGAACTATTATAGGCCGTTTGAGAAAGGCTCTTGAAGATAATTATCTAAAAGAAACATCTCAAGAATATCTGTAGAGATATTCTACTTTTAATTTGATAGCAAATACTGTAAACTCGTAATATGGAATTTTGGAGGAAAATATGAAGAAGAAAGATAAGATTTTAGTCAAAATTTGTGTAGGAACATCTTGTTTTGTGCAGGGTGGTGCTGACCTTTTATTATATAATGATTTTTTAAATCCTGAACTTTTAAGTAAGTTTGAATTTGAAGGTTGTTCATGTCTTGGTGCATGTAAAAAAGTAGGTGGTGCTACTGGTGAGGAAGCCAGCGCTCCCTTTGTTATGGTCAATGGCAAGCTTCATGGCAACATGAATCCAGAAAAATTGAACAAACTTTTGATGGAAGAAGTATAAGTAGTTTTTAGTTCAAAACTAAGGAATCAATCTCAATATGCTAGAATTAAACAATCAATACACACGTTTGAAAAGGCAGGTTCATTCAATGGTCATCAAATCTTTTTTCGCGGGAACGCTGGAAGAGGATATAGATAAGATACCATTTTGGATCATTCCAAAGGATGCTGCTACAAGCAGGTGCTGTATTTACAAAGAGCGAGCTATGATTCGTTATAGAATAATGGCTTTACTTGGCGTGAATATTGAAAAAGATGATGATGAGATGAAACCTTTGAGTGAGTACTACAAAGAAGTGATGAAGAAGGAAATTCTAGCAACTCCAGTAATCACGACAATCAGCACAGCATGCAGCAGCTGTCCCAAAGATCAATATTTAATCAGCGATGCCTGTCGTGGATGCTTTGCCCGTCCATGTTATGTTAACTGTCCAAAGGATGCAATCTTCTTTTCCAATGGTCAAGCTCATATAAATCAAGAATTATGCATAAGATGCGGTAAATGTATGGACGTCTGTCCTTTTCACAGTGTTGTACATATTCCTGTTCCATGTGAAGCTGCATGTCCTGTTGGGGCCATAAAGAAAAACGAAGATGGCATTGTGAATGTTGATTATAAAAAATGTATCAGCTGTGGTAAATGCACAAGAAGTTGTCCTTTTGGTGCCATAGTTGAGAGAAGCAGTCTGTTCACAACTCTTAAATACCTTCAAAATGACGATAAAGTTGTTGCAATGATTGCTCCTTCAATTGATGGACAGTTTCCAGGAACTTTAGAACAGATAAAACAAGGATTGCTTCTAGCAGGCTTTGATGAAGTTGTTGAGGTAAGTGAAGGCGCTGCTATAACAGCTGAAAATGAAGCTAAAGAGATAATTGAAAGATTGAAAGATGGTGAGCCTTACATGACCACCTCATGCTGTCCTTCATACATTGAACTTATCAACAGACATCTACCTTTCCTAAAAGATAAAAAATCTGATACATTGTCTCCGATGGGCTACATAGCTCAGATGGTCAAAGAAAAAGATCCTGAAGTCAAGACAGTATTCATTGGTCCATGTCTTTCAAAACGCATTGAAGCCGTTAGTTTGAAGACCGTTGATGGTGTTATAAATTACAGCGAGCTTGCTGCATTGTTTATGGCAAAGGATATAGATGTAAGAGAGGTGGAGGCTGCTGATATGGGCGATACATCAGAGTTTGAAGACTGCAGAGATTTTGCAGTATCTGAAGGTGTTGCAGGGTGTGTTGTTCATAGACTTCAAGAAGGTCAGGAAATAACACCTATGTATATCAATGGACTGGATCTAAAAACATTCCGTGGAATGAAGATTTGGCCTAAAAAAGCACCTGCTGCTGAATTGATTGAAGTTATGATTTGTGAAGGTGGCTGCATAAACGGTCCTGGAACTATTGTAAGTCCTAAATTAGCAATGAGACTTAGATCGGGTAATGTTAAAACACCGGCTAAGTTAACAAAAAGAAAATAAAGGGTAAAAAAATGAGTGATGAAGCTTCCCTATTGAATGCTTTGATTGGTAACTGGAATCAGAATATTGCTACCAGATACAGTGAATTGGCAAATGCCAGTGCATATTTAAATTCTATATTTGACAACATCAACTGGGTAGGTTTCTACTTGACTGATGGTGATAACTTAAAGCTTGGACCTTTTCAAGGTAAGATAGCCTGCAATTCTATTGCTTTCAGTGATGGAGTCTGTGGAACTGCATACAAAGAAGGCAAGACTCTCATTGTTGACAATGTTCACACATTTGAAGGTCACATCGCCTGTGATAAGGATTCAAACAGTGAGATTGCTGTTCCTTTGATTGCAGAAGGCAAGGTTGTTGGTCTGATTGATATCGACAGTGAAAATTTTGCCCGTTTTACAGAGAAAGAACAGGAAATGCTTGAAGAAATGGCTGAAGTTCTCGTAAATAAATTATTTTTATAAAATCGAATAGCTTATTCTTGACGAGTTAACATAAAAAGTGCATTCTAGTGATATAAATAGCGATGACAAAGACGAGTAATCGATAAAAGTGCTGAGAGAGAGGAAGTTCAAGGCTGAGAGACTTCTGGTAACTTATTGATGAAAACCCCTTTCGAGCTGCGATGTGAACGAATAAATTATTCCATTAGCTGAGCCGTCCAGTCCTACGTAAACGGATACAATTAAGCGTCTTCTTAAGTTTTAAGAAGGAAGCAAGGTGGAACCGCGGAACTCTTATATTTTCGTCCTTGTAATTGATGTTTTACTCATCATTTGCAAAGGTGATGATGTAAGAGTTTTTGTATTTTAAAGACCTAATGATTAGGAGATGAATATGGCAGATAAATTAAGTCCTGAGCAGAAATTGGAAAGAAAACGACATTCCATGGCTCACGTAATGGCAGAAGCTGTACTGGACATGTTTCCAACAGCACAGATAGCTATCGGACCTGCAATTGATACAGGTTTCTATTACGACTTTGACCTTCCACGTCAATTAGTAAATGATGACCTTGCAGTTATTGAAGAGAAGATGAAAGAAATCATCAAAAGTGATAGAAAGTTTGTTAGAACTGAAGTAACTCGTGATGAAGCAAGAGAAAAATTCAAGGATCAGAAGTACAAACTCGAATTACTTGAGTCAATTCCTGAAGGTGAGACTGTAACATTATACAATCAAGGTAATTTTACAGACCTATGCAGAGGACCACATGTTGAATCTACAAAGAAGTTGGATCCTAGATCTTTCAAGCTGATGAACATTGCAGCTGCATACTGGAGAGGAAAAGAATCCAATCCAATGTTGACTCGTATTTACGGTACAGCTTGGAACAACAAGAAAGATTTAGATGCTTATTTAACAAAGCTGAAAGATATCGAGAAGAGAGACCACAGAAAATTGGGAAAAGAATTAGATCTATTCTCAATGCATGAAGAAGCAGGTCCAGGCTTGGTATACTGGCATCCTAAAGGTGCTAGAATCAGAGGCGTTATTGAAGACTTCTGGAGAAAAGAGCATTATAAAAACGGTTATGAAATGGTCTATACACCTCATGTAGGTAAATCATGGTTGTGGGAAACAAGTGGTCACTTGGATTTCTATCATGATGGTATGTATCCTCCAATGGAAATGGATAAAGCAGATTACTATGCAAAACCTATGAACTGCCCTTTCCATATCATGATTTATAACAACACAAAACGCTCTTACAGAGATCTACCTTTAAGATGGGCTGAATTGGGCACAGTTTATAGGTATGAGAAAGCTGGTGCTTTACATGGTCTATTGAGAGTAAGAGGATTCACTCAGGATGATGCACACTTATTTGTAACACCTGAACAAGTTGACGATGAAATTTTGACAGTATTGAAGTTCTCTTTGAATATGCTTCATAGTTTTGGTTTCCAAGAAATTAAAGCATATTTATCCACTCGACCAGAAAAAGCTGTTGGTGAACCTGAAAGATGGGCAACAGCAACTGAAGCTTTGAAGAAGGCTATTGAGAAAGAAGGACTTGAATACGAAGTTGATGAAGGCGGTGGTGCATTCTACGGTCCTAAAATTGATTTGAAGATAAAAGATGCTATCGGAAGAGCATGGCAGCTATCAACAGTTCAATTTGACTTCAACTTACCTGAAAGATTCAACATGACTTTCACAGATAAAGACGGACAGGAAAAACGTCCTTACATGATTCACAGAGCATTGCTTGGATCTATCGAAAGATTCTTTGGTGTATTGCTTGAGCATTATGCAGGTGCTTTCCCAGCTTGGTTGGCTCCAGAACAGGTCAAGATCATTCCTGTTGGAGATAACTGTTTTGATTATTGTAAAGAATTGGAAGGAAAACTCAGAATGGAAGAATTCAGAGCATCCGCTGATTTAAGTGATGATCACATGAAAGTTAAGATCAAAAACGCACAGTTGAACAAAGTTCCTTACATGTTGGTTGTTGGTGAGAAGGAAATGGAGAGTGGTGAATTCTCTGTTAGACTTAGAACTGGTAAGCAGCAGAAATGGGGTGACTACGATAGTTTTGTTAAGAAATTGCATTCAATCGTTGATTCTCATCAGATTGAACTATAAAAATTGTAAGTCAGGAGAGCAGCAGGAATGCTGCTCTCTTACTTTCTTTATTATCATTTTCTATGTATAATATTGATATGGGATGAGATAGGGGGAAATCTTTTATCTTGTCCTCTCTATTTTATTAGGAGTTAACAGATGTTAAATAAAGACCTTTTTGAAAAATTGGTAGAAAAAGATAAAGAGATAGTAATTTACATACATATAAGTGCTACTTTAGAATTTGATATGGAAACTGCAGGTTCACCTTCCTTTGCAGAAGAAAGATCAGTGCAGCTTGCATTGATATCACAGAAGATTCATAGCTTGGAAACAGCTGATGAACTTGGAAGTCTGCTGGAGCAATTGGGCGCCAATGATGACAATAAAGAGGGATTTGGTGAGACTGACTTTGAAAAAGCTCTGATCAAGAGAAGATATATCACATTTTCAAGAAGCAAGAAGATTCCAAATGAATTTATTGGAAGAAAGGAGGGGGCTCTGACTCTTGCTTACAATGCTTGGGTGAAGGCTAGAAATAATGAAGACTTTGGTGAGTTTGCTCCCATTCTTAAAGAGGTTGTTGCACTTGAGAGAGAGGAAGCTGGTTATATAAGAGAGGAATGTCAGTCTCTATATGATGCTCTTCTGAATTTGTATGAAGAGGGAATGAGCAGCAAGAAACTTGATAAAATGTTTGGTGAGTTGGAACCAAATCTTGTAAGAATGGTTAGAGAGTACTCTTCTATAGAGATGAAGGATGATTTTTTATACAGAACTTATGATAAGCAGAAGCAAGAGAAGTTTGCAATGAAGATCTTAACTGAGATGGGATTTGATATGAAACGAGGAACTCTTGCTATCAGTGAGCATCCCTTCACATCCACACTTGGAAGCGATGATATCAGAATAACAACAAGATATAATGATCCAAGTGTTGTCGATCCATTGAGTTCAACCGTTCATGAGGGTGGACATGCTCTTTATGAGATGGGTGCATCAAGTGGCATGATAAAAGGTACAAGTCTTGGAGAGGGTGCCAGCATGGGCTTTCATGAGTGCATAAGTCGTACTTATGAGAACGTAGTTTTGAGATCCAAAATATTCTGGGACAGATACTATGATGAATTCCAAGCTCTATTCATGGAGAATTTAAAAGACGTCAGCAAAGATGATTTTGTCAGAGCAATCAACAGAGTTCAACCAACTTACATAAGAACAAATGCAGATGAAACAACTTATAATCTGCATATCATTTTGAGATATACTCTCGAAAAGAAACTAATAGAAGGGGAGCTTGAGGTTGAGGATCTACCAGCAGAATGGAATAAATTGTTCCATGAGATGTTTGGACTTGAGGTGAAGAGATTGGCTGAAGGATGTCTTCAGGATGTTCACTGGGCAAGTGGTCTCTTTGGATATTTCCCAACTTATGGTATCGGAAACCTGTACTCTGCACAGATAAATGCCAAATTGATTGAAGATTTTGGTGGTGTTGAGAATTACAACAGATCCTTTGCAGATAAAGGAATATTACCAATAACTGAATATTTGAATGATCACCTGTTTAAGTTTGGTGGTATATACACTCCAGAGAAGCTCATCAAGAATATCACTGGCGAGAGTCTTGATGGAAAGTATTTTGTATCTTATCTCGATGCAAAATTGAATGATATCTGGCCAGAAAGGAAGTAGTTTATGAATCTACCTAACAAATTGACATTTGCAAGATTGTACATGACCCCTCTGTTCTTTATTTCTTTCAACTTACCTACATGGTTTGGAGAGAAGTATTATGTGCTATCGACAGTATTGGTATTGATATTGTTTGTGGCTATAGAG
>JALNVT010000026.1 GCA_023231265.1 Sphaerochaetaceae bacterium | reverse complement strand
TTTTTGATGTACTAATGCAAGTAGATATTATGTAATAGTTAACTGTTGCATTCAGTTGTTTTTCATTGTACGATTTGTTCCTACATTTACTAGTGGTGGGGTTTCAGTTGGAAAAAATAGATATAAAAAAGAGCATAGGGACTTTTATTACTATGGTTCTGTTGATTTGGCTGATAGCTCAAATTTCTCCTAGTTTTACTAATAAATACAAGAAGGTCCCAGTCTTTGCCCAAGAGTTTGTGATGGGAAAGGTTCTGAGTGTTGAACAGAACGATTTGGTGAGGGATCCTTATGTTGAAGGAAGATATAACGGTAGTCAGAAATATACAGTTTTAATTCAAGAAGGTTCCCAAAAAGGAAATGAGTTTACTGTCTACAATACATTGAGTTCTCTCAAATCTGCCTATGCTTATGAAGGTCTTGAAGCAGTTTTCACAGTCAGAACATCTACAGATGGTAAAATCTCAGTATGGTTATATAACTACAGACGTGATAAAGCTCTTTATGCCTTGGCTATGGTTTTGATCATTCTTGTCATTCTCATTGGTAAGAATGAAGGCATAAACAGTCTCCTTGCTTTGGCTTTCACGGCAGCTATTATAGTCTATGTTGTGGTTCCAATGATGTGGTCTCCTCATCCTATTCTCATTGCAATAATAAGTTCAATCATAATATGTCTGGTCAGTTTTTTATTGATTGCAGGTTGGACAAGAAAAGCAATAGTTGCAAGCATAGGTACTCTTTTGGGAATCTCTCTTGCTGGAGTCATCTGCTATAGTTTTGGAAGACTTCAAGATTTGAGTGGTGTTGATATGACAAAGGGAGAGAGTCTTCTCTATTTAGCACAGGATTCAAACTTTAAAATCAAATCACTGTTATTTGTTTCAATATTGATATCTTCATTGGGAGCTACCATGGATATTGCAATGTCAATTGCAAGCAGTGGAACTCAGATAGTCAGAACAAAACCTGATATAACCAATAAAGAACTATTTGTAGCACTTATAAATGTAGGTAAAGATATAATTGGTACCATGACAAATACCTTAATACTCTCATTCTGTGGAGCGTCTTTACCATTAGCTATGTTAATCTGGGGATATGATATGAGCTATATGCAGTTCATAAATATTCCTATAATTGTAATCGATATCTTGCAGGCTCTCAGTGGCTCAATAGGTATGGTTACAAGTGTTATATTTACAGCAGTAGCTTTTGTAGCACTGCCAAAGAGGAAGGGAGAGTAATATGAAATTTACTAAACGAATTGCATTGGTTGCAATGGTTTCATCTTTAGCTATTACAACAGTAATGGCTCAGGGCGTTAGAGAATCATCAGAGACTTTACAGCTAAACAACTTAACTGCTACAGCTAAAACTTCAGGTTTTAATTATAACAGAATGGGAGAAGTTGTTAAGGGTGAAGCTACAGATAGTGATAAAGTTGTTTTGGATATTGCTGCAACAAGTGATATTCACGGACGTATTTATCCTTATGAGTATGCAACAGATAGTCCTGATAGTGAAGCTGGTTACACATTGACTTATGATGTTGTAAAGCAGATCAAAGCTAACAACCCTGATACATTGTTGATGGATATTGGTGATGTTATGCAAGATAACAGTGCTGAACTGTTCAACGATATGGATGTTCATCCAATGGTTGAAGCAATGAATTACATGGGATATGATCTATGGTCACTTGGTAACCATGAATTCAACTTTGGTCTTAGTTTCTTAGAAAGAAACATTGAAGCTTTCAATGGTAGAGTTGTTTCTTCAAATATTGTTAAAACTGATGGCTCTGGTTACTTCGTTAATCCTTATCAGATCTTCGTTATTGATGGCGTAAGAGTTGCAGTAGTTGGTGGTATTGCACCACATGTTGCACAATGGGAAGCATCAACTCCAGATCATTTCCAAGGATTGGACTTTGAAAATAACATTGAAGCATTGAAGAAGACAATTGCATCAATTGATGGACAGTATGATGTATTGGTAGCTGCAATGCACGTTGGCCGTAATGGTGAATATGAAGATGAAGGAACAGGTGGTGTATTCAACATTGCACAGGAAGTACCTGAATTAGATTTGATAATTGCAGGACATGAACATGCAACATACTGTGAAAAAGTAAATGATACATGGGTTTTAGAACCTGGTAAATATGGTGCTCAGGTAGCATTCAGTGAAATTACTGTAGAGAAAGAAAATGGCGAATGGGTTGTAACAAACGTTGATGCTAAAAATATTGCAACAAAAGGTTTGGATCCTGATACTGAATTGGCAGAAAAGTTCAAATTTGTTCACGAAAAATCATTGAGTGATGCTAGAGAACAGATTGGTGAGGTTACAGAAAACTTTGTTGACGGTGTAGATTACATCACAGGTGAAGACCATGTAACAACAATGCCTACAACACAAATGGAAGATACTGCTATTATTGATTTGATCAACACTGTTCAAATGAAATATGCAGATGCTCAAATTGCATCCTGTGCTACTTTCAACAGTGACCAAGCATTGTTCAAAGGTCCTCTAAGAAAGAAAGATATGGCTTTCATCTACAAATATAGCAACACTTTGATGGGTGTTAATATGACAGGTGAGAACCTACTTAATTACATGGAATGGGCTGTATCATTCTTCAATACATACGAAGATGGTGATGTAACTATTTCTTTCAATCCTGAAAAGAGAAGTTACAACTATGATATGTTCAGTGGTGTTAACTACCAAGTAGATGTTTCTAAACCTGTTGGTCACAGAATTGTAAACGCAACAGTAGATGGTCAACCAATTGATCCTACAGCAAATTACAAAGTAGCTGTTAACAACTATAGATTTGGTACTTTGAGTTCAAATGGTTGGGCAACAGCAGATGATGTATATTTCACAAGTGCAAACGATTTGGATGCAACTATTCGTAGCATGATTCAAGACTATGTAGTTAATGATTTACACGGTGAATTATCTCCTGTTTGTGATCACAACTGGGAATTAATTGGAATGACTGATTCTTACATGAATCCTGAAGTTATAGCAGCTATTAAAGCTGGTAAGATTTCTATTCCAACATCTTCAGATGGTAGAACAATGAATGTTAAAGCAGTTAAATTGACTGATTTAAAATAATCTTCAATAGATCTTTATAAAACATGAATCTTATCTTCAATCTCAACAGAAAGAAGGTAAGATTTTTTTTATTTTGACAGGTATTACTTGTAAATAATCAATCAATTATATACTGTTCTGTTATGAAAAAACGTTATCTTCTTTTTGCTTTTATACCCACTGTTATATGGGGACTTGGGTATGTAGTTCAAACTGTAGGTGTAAAAGCTATTGGACCAAATACTCTGAATGCAACAAGGTTTCTGTTGGCCTTTGTTTTTATGTATCCTTTTGTAAAAATAAGAAGAAAGAAAATATACGCAGACAATGATGTTGAGAGAGTTGTAAGAAAATCTGCTCTCATTCGTGGTTCAATAATATGTGGAGTATTTCTATTCATTGCAAACTTTTTTCAGATGTGGGGATTTAAATATACATCTCCCGGTAAAGCAAGCTTCATCACATCTTTATATATCATTATAATTCCTTTCATAGGATTGTATTTTGGACAGAAGTTATCAAAGCGAGTGCTTGTTTGTGTGGTGATAGCAATGTTTGGAATGTATCTTTTATGCTTGACTGATGGAATAAGTAATGTCAATAAAGGAGATGTATTGGAGCTTATAGGGGCCTTTGGATTCTCTTTTCAGATAATTACAATTTCATATTATTCTCCAAAATGTGATTCTCTTAGCCTCGCTACATTTCATATTCTAATTGCAGGGATATTATCTACTTTTGCCATGTTTATTATGGAAGACCCAAATTGGATTGCGATTAAAGCAGCTTGGTTTCCAATTGTATATTCTGCTCTTCTAATAAGTGCTATAGGTTATACTTTCCAAATTATTAGTCAAAAGCATTTATCTCCAACCCTTGCATCTCTCATTTTTAGTATGGAGAGTGTGTTTGCATTGTTCTTTGCTTGGCTTTTGCTGAATGATAAATTGAGTCCAAAAGAGATATTGGGATGTGCCTTGTTGTTCATTGCAATCATAATCTCACAGATACCAGAAAAAGAAGCCATCAATACAGCACCATAATTTATAGAGGCATAAAAAAAACATGGAACCTTTCGATTCCATGCTTTGCTGTATATATGTTCTTGTTATTTGGTTTCAAGAGCCATCATTTTATCAATTCTTCTTTGATGTCTATCACCTTCAAACTTTGCATTGATGTAAGCATCAAGAATGTCTAGAGGGTCATCTTTATATTCCACACGTCCACCGAATGCGATGAAGTTAGCATTGTTATGTTGTTTTGCTTTCTCTGCAGAATAAATATCTTGAACCAAAGCACAGCGGATACCCTTAATTTTATTAGCAGAAAGAGAGATTCCAATACCTGTACCGCAGTTAACAATACCGAAATCATATCCACCTTTCTTGAATTCACTGCAAGCTTTCTCTGCTTGATCTGGATAATCAACGGATTCTTCATGATCAATACCTAAGTATTTTACAGTGTGTCCTGCATCTTCTAAATGCTTGATAATTCTAGCTGTCAATTCAACAGCTCCATGGTCGTTTGCGATTACAATATTCATTTTGGCATTAACTCCTTACTTTTACATTAATAATAACAACAAAAAATAGAATTGTATAGTTTTAATTATTTATTTAATGTAAATAATGACCCCAAATTAATTACTTGGAATTTAAATCTTAAGTTGTGTTTTGGTTACAAATAGTTTATTATTTAAATCAATTAATGGAGAACGAATATGGATAAAGTATTGGTTTGTGGACACCGTAACCCAGATATGGACAGTATTTGCAGTGCTTATGCATATGCTGATCTGATGAATAAAGTAATTAAAAATCAAGAATATGAACCTGTAAGATGCGGGAACTTAAACGAATCAACAAAGGTTGTATTTGAGAATTTAGGAATAGAGCCTCCAAGATTTATAAAAGATGTGAGGGCAAGAGTCTCATCAGTTGTTATAAATCCCACCATCACCATAGATTGCAATGAACCCGTGCATAAATTGATTTCTATTTTTCAAGAGAATGATATTTCGGTTGTTCCTGTAACTAAAGAAGGTGAATATTTTGGACTGTTGAGTATTGATCAAATCAATAAATACTTCTTAAAAGAAGTCAGCAGTGAGAGACCTTCTTACAAACTGAACCTTGAGACTATGGGAAAAGTTCTTAAAGGTAGATTTATAAAAAGAGGAACACAGAACAAATTGAACTTAAAAGTTATGGTTGCGGCCATGAGCTTTACAAAGTTCAAAGAACAGTTTGATGAAATTGAGAATAAAGATTTGCCACTTCTTGTTGTTGGAGATAGAATTGAACCTATTTTAGAAGCAGTATATAGACAGTTCCCTATAATTATATTGACAGGAATGAGTGACAAAATTAAACGCTTGGTAGATTTTTCGAAGTTTGAAGGAACAGTATTTTTATCAGAGACACATACAAGTGAGACATTGCGTCTTCTAAGATTATGTATTCCTGTTGAAGAGATTCTAGAATCAGAAGAACCTCCTTCAGTTAATTATGATGCACTTTTTGATGAAGCTAAAAATACACTTACAAACAGTCATTTTAGAGGACTTCCTGTAATAAGTCATGAGAAACTAAAAGGATTTGTAACAAGACGTTGTTTCTTGGAAAAACCAAGAACAAAGGTTGTTATGGTTGATCACAATGAAGAAGAACAGGCAGTATCTGGAATAAATGAAGCTGAGGTAATTGGTATTGTAGATCATCATAGATTTGCAGCTGCTAAAACAAGCAATCCTATATTCATTACATCAGCACCTGTTGGTTCAACTTGTTCAATCGTATTTGAACTTTTTGAAAGATATGGTCTGGTCCCTGATAATATTGTTGCAAGAATTCTTCTCACAGGTCTGATCAGTGATACTGTAATACTCAGAAGTCCCACAACAACAGATGAAGATAGAAGGATTGCAGAGAAGCTATGTGAATATGCTCAAGTAGATAATATTCAAGAATATGGTCAGAAGATGTTTGAGAGTGGTATTTCAATCGCAAAACAGGAACCAAGTACTGCTATCAAGAGTGACTTCAAGATTTATAAAGAAGCTGGTTTGAGAATAGGAATTGGTCAGTACGAAGTTACAACTCTAAAGGACCTTGAGAACTACAGAGGGAAATATATTGAAGCTCTCAATGGTGTTAGAATCAACAGTCAACTCGATTGGGCTATGTTTATGATTACTGATGTAATCAAAGAAGATAGCATTCTTCTTACAACAGGACTTAAAACTGTTGAGTACAAATTGGCATATGAGAAAATTCAGGAAAAGACATACTCTCTTCCAAATGTTCTCTCTCGAAAGAAGCAATTGCTTCCTGAAATAATAAGAGTACTTGAAGATTAGAGATTTTTACATTTAGAAATGAACATAAAATAAGAGCAACCATTTTGGTTGCTCCTGTTTTTTAGATTAATTCTTATTAGCTTTTTATAGTACTTGCATCAATTAACTTCAATTCAATGCTATCACCCAACGTCAGGGATCCTTCTTCTGCCATATTGCCATAATTTATGCAAGCAGTAACAGGTTGTGAATTCACACCTGTCTTCAAAATGGTAGAACCTTCCTCTAATGTATATTCGGTAGATATTATAGCTGTTGTCATGTAGCCATTATCTGCAACGAGCAAAAGGTGATCTCCGTAATTGAACCCATTTGAATATAATTCTTTTGTAGTTATATTCAAAGTTACATTTCCATATCTGTCGATTGAGGCTATTTGTGCTGAAAGCTGTACTTCATTATTCAAACTCTGCGTGTTTTCTAATCTCTCAGAAGTGCAAGATATTGCAAATAAGGAAGTGATGATTGTCAATAACAAGATAAAGCGTTTCATATATAATAGGTCTCCTCACTTAGTTATAACAAAAAATAGATAAAAAGATTACATTTTATAAGAAAATAGTGTGTAATTCTTATGTATTTTTCTGCAAAGAAAATCTATGTATTTATAAACACACCCTATATTTACATATTTTTAAAGAGTGTCAAAATAATCCAAATCTAAGTACCAGTTTTTTTTGTTTCTAATACTTATAATAATATGCTTATTTAAATATAGCAATAAAAAAAGATGATTTTATTAGTCTTTTTATACAACTAATGATACCATATATCATTAAAACTTGGTATTTATGTGCATTATTAACTGATACATTTTGATTTGGATTTATTGGTTCTCACATTATTGACTGATCTTTTGTTTATCGATGTGTATTTTTAGTACCACCTCTCCTATTTCCCTAATGAAAATGTAAATCCAACAAATGCTGTTGCTGAATATTTGTAATCTTCATCGCTTGAGCTGTATAGATCAGTAAGTTTGTACAGAGCACTTGTATCAACACCGGCATTGAGTGCAAAGTTTGAGTTACCAGATACAAAATATCTGAGGCCCAGAACTCCATCCAAACCAATATATGTAGTTTCAAGGTCGGTTGAATCATTTCCATCACTGAAAGCAAAACTGAACTCAGGAGATATAGCTATATATGGTTCAGGTTTGAATCTGAGCTAATTTTATAAGCATATCCAGCTTTGATATTCAATTCATTGTAATCTTCACCCACTAAATAAGAGAATGAAACAGAACTACCTGAATTTGAGCCTATGTAATAATTTTGAACATTGAAATCAAAACCATAATTTATATCATATGTTGAAGATGTATCTACCAATGAATTTGTCAATTCAGCTAAAGGATTGAAGGATATATATGTATCTGTAATCAAAGATACTTTTGGGGTATTTTTAACAACCAAAGGAGTGGGTTTCACCACAACCAATGGAGCAGCAGCAATTGAAACTGCTGTAAGAATTGATAATGTTGCAGTTAAAATAATTTTTTTCATGATATTCTCCTAATAAAAAATATTGAAGTAGGTATTTAGATACCCACTGCATAAATATTAGAAGAAATATGTGAAGATTTTGTGAAATTGTAAGTGCCTATTTTATTATACTTACAGTATTTATTGAAGGAATAGTTTTCAATGCATTCATAGCTTTTTTGAAGTATTCCTCTTTATCAGCTTCAACGGTAAAAGTTCCAACCAATCTGGAATTATCAGAATCATCATCATACAATCTACCACCAATTAGATGGGCATGGTGCTTTTTGATTGCACCTTCTATCTCACTGAATAAATCGTAAGTTCTTTTGCTTGTAACTCTGAAATTGCGAGTTGGTTTTGGTGATTTAGTTTCCCATTCAACTTCTACAGACCTTTCATTGATCTCCTTCATGTTTTTTAAATTAGGACAGTCCTTTCTATGAACAATTATTCCACGTCCACGACTTATATATCCTATAATCTTATCACCTCTTTGAGGATTGCAACAATGAGCCAATGTTATCATCATATTTGTTTCATCACCGACTTTGAAAGTTGTTTTACCTTCATCAATAACATTACGTATGATGTTTCCATCATTAGATACAATTGTTGGTGGGGGTATTTGCTCTTGCTGCTCTTGGGCAGGCTTTGCCTTAGGAGTTGCAATGATATCCTTATCAACAATTATGTTTAGATCATTCTTATTCAACCAAGCTCTGATCTTCTTTCTTGCACTTGTTGTCTGTGCAAAACGAAGCCAAGATAGGTGTGGATGAGCTTTTGGACTTGTAAGGATCTCAACAACCTGGGTGTGTTTCAATCTGTGATCAAGAGATATTATAGAACCATCGGCTTTAGCTCCTGCACAGTGATTTCCTACTTCGGTGTGAATTTTATATGCAAAGTCCAAGGCCGTAGCAAAAGATGGTAACTCAACTATGTGACCTTGAGGAGTGAATACACAGATGGTATTTTTTAGTAGCTCTCCTTTGATGTCTTCCATGAAAGATTCATTCTCATCAATTTCATTGCTCCATGATTCCATGGTATGCAGTATCTTGTTGAACTGTGCATCAGACATATCCTTTCCGATGTTGTCTTGAGAACCGCTGCTGACTTTATATTTCCAGTGAGCTGCGATACCAAACTCAGCTGTTTCGTGCATCTGTTTGGTTCTTATCTGAATTTCAAGAAGTTTTCCATCAAGGGCCATGACTGTAGTATGAAGACTCTGATAGTTATTTGCCTTAGGCATAGCTATGTAATCTTTGAATCTTCCATCAATTGGAGGCCATATGTGATGAACAAGTCCAAGTATTGTATAACATTCAATGATTGAGTCACAGAGAATTCTGACACCTAATAAATCATAGATTTCATCTATATCTTTATTACGTTTCTTCATCTTTAAATAAACAGAATAGGCATGCTTAGCTCTTGATGAAATCAATATATTGCCCATGTTCTCTTTAGCACATTCCTGATATATTGTTTTCTCAATTCGTTTTAAATAAGCTGTCTGCTCGCCTTTTTTGCTCAATAAGTAGCTGTTGATGTAATCAAAAGTATCAGGTTGAATAGCCTTTAATGATAGATCTTCCAATTCATCTTTTACCCAGCTGATACCAAGTCTATCTGCCAGAGGAGCATAGATGTCAAGAGTTTCCTCACTGAATACCTTCTTTCTTTCTGGAGTTAGGTGCTGAACGGTCCTCATGTTATGAAGTTTATCTGCAAGTTTGATTATAATAACACGTGCATCTTTACTCATCGCAAAGAACATCTTTCTTATAGTTTCTGCTTCCTGAATAGATTTGTTGTCAGTCTTTAAGATTTCAATCTTGGTTACACCTTCAACAAGGTCGGCAACAGCAACTCCAAATTCTTCTGAAAGTTCTTTGTAGTTTGCCGTAGTATCTTCAAGAGTATCATGCAAAAGACCTGCGCATATTGTATCTCCATCCATGTCCAACTGAATCAATATTTCAGCTACTGCAATAGGATGTATGATGTAGGGTTCTCCACTCTTACGTTTTTGACCCTCATGTTTGCTGCATGAGAAAATAGCAGCCTTACGTATCTTATCTCGCATCTCTGGAGGATACTTTTTTGCTTTAATTAGTAGTTTATCAATTAATTGTTCGTACATAAGTTCCTCCTACAACTCTCTGTTTATCATTTAAATCTTTATAGATTTTTACTTCAGTAAAACCAGTATTTTCGAGTATCTTCTTTAATTCAAGAGTCTGTCGATAGTCACATTCTATAAATATAGCAGATTTATTACCACTTAAATGTGATGGTGCATCTTTAACTATATCCCTTATTAAAGAAAGTCCATCTTCTGAAAATCCTTCTAAAGCCAGTCTTGGTTCCTTCTGAACCTCCTCACTTGCTTCTTCACACCACTCATGTGTTAAGTATGGTGGATTGCTAATTATTATATCATAGATTTTACAATTAGAAAAAAGATTAGTCTCAATTATGTCAGTTTTTTGATTTAAAAGGTTCTCAGCGTTGTATTTTGCACATTCTAAGGCTTTTGTGCTTATATCAGCAAGAGCGATATCGCAATCACATTCTGCTGCAACCGAAATTCCAACACATCCTGTTCCCGTGCATAGGTCAAGAACAGAAGGCCTGTAATCAAGTGAATTGATATAATTTATAGCTATCTCAACCAATGTTTCAGTATCTGGTCTTGGAATTAAAGTATCTTTTGTTACTTTAAAATCTCTTCCGTAGAATTCTCTCTCACCTAAAATATAAGCCATTGGCTCATGATTAAGTCTGCGAGATAACATCTGTTGAAACATATATAAAGAATCAGAGGAGATCTGCTCCTCTGATTTAGTAATTGTTTGAACCTGAGAGAACCCCGTAGCTCTCTCAAGTAAAATTCTAGCCTCAAGTCTCGGGGTATCTGAAATATCCCTGAGAGAGGCCGTAGCTTGTACAAGTAACTCTCGTACAGTTTTGCTCATTTACATTTCCTTTAATGCTTCTTCACCAGCTGCAACTTTAAGAGGTTCAATAACTTCTTCTAAGCTACCACTCATGATAATTTCCAATTTATACAATGTTAAATTGATGCGGTGATCTGTAAGTCTGTTCTGTGGATAGTTGTATGTTCTGATACGTTCTGATCTATCACCTGAACCAACCTGACTCTTACGAGCTTCAGATCTTTCTTTCTGTTTTCTTGATTCTTCCAAATCATACAATCTAGAACGAAGAACTCTCATAGCCTTGTTTTTGTTTTTGAGCTGTGATTTTTCATCCTGTTGGATTACAACGATACCTGTAGGTAAGTGAGTAAGTCTAACAGCACTATCTGTTGTATTAACACACTGTCCACCTGGACCACCGGCTCTCATAACATCGACTTTCAAGTCTTCCTGTTTGATTTCAATATCTGTTTCTTCTGCTTCTGGCAATACAGCAACTGTAACAGCAGAAGTATGAACTCTACCACCACTTTCTGTTGAAGGTACTCTCTGTACTCTGTGTACTCCAGACTCAAATCTTAGTGAACCATAAACATCTTTACCACTGATAGAGAATACAATTTCTTTGTATCCACCAAGTTCAGTTTCATTGCTGCTCATGATTTCGATTTTCCAATTCTTTGTTTCTGCATAATGAGAATACATTCTGAATAAATCAGCTGAGAATAGTGCAGCTTCATCACCACCTGTTCCAGCTCTAATTTCCATGATGATGTTCTTACCTTCCATTGGATCTGGTGGAATCAAAAGCATCTTACATTTTTTGGTTGATGTCTCTACGTCTTTTTTTAAGGAAGAAAGTTCTTCCTTAGCCATCTCAATCATATCTGGATCTGTTTCATCTTCAAGCATCATTTGTGCATCTGTAAGTTGCTCTGTCAATTCTTGTAAGTTCTGCATTTCTTCAACAATTGGGCCTACATGTGATCTTTCCATCATGAGCTTTTTATAAGCATTCATGTCCTTCATTATGTCAGGCGAAGAAAGTTTTTTATCTATTTCAGCTAATTGTTCTATATATGCTGGTAATTTTGTTAACATAATAATGTCTCCAAGTTGTAATTTAAATTAAATATAATAATTTTATAGTGTTTTGAATAGTACACACCTAAATTATTAATGTTTGTCGGGTGTATATCTAACAACCATATGTACTACAGCAGGTGAGCTGCTAGCACAGGTAATTGTATGCTCTATATCGCAATGATACATAAGAAAGTCTCCTTTCTTCAATGTACATTCGTTCTCTCCTGCTTTTACATGTACCGATCCTTTAATTATTGTTAAAAATTCCTGTGTTCCTGCAAAGTGAGGTTCAGATGGAAGTTCGGAATGAGACTCAAAAGTCAATAAATACATTTCAAGGTCTTCTACCATATTTAATGGTGATAAAATTCTGATAGTAACGCCGTTCTCAGTTGTTTCAATTATATGTCCTGCATTGTAAGTTGGATTCACTATGAAATCTCTTTTGGGTTGAGGGTCCACAGTCAAGATATCATGAATGTCAACATTTAATCCACGGGCAATTTTCCATATGGTTGCAACTGTTGGATTGACCTTATCTGTTTCAATCTGTGATAGCATGGCTTTAGATACACCAGATCGTTCACTCAAAATATTGAGAGTGAGATGTCTTGATTGCCTAAATTTCTGTATATTTTTACCTAGTGGTGGGGGATTTTCCATTACAATTCCTCTGAATCTAATCTTTTTAGCAATTGTATTCCATAATCCTGTAATTTGTGAAGAGTCTCTCTTTGTGCAGCTGGTGTCTCATCGTCTTTCAAATACTCACCAATCTTTTTTACATAAAATTCAAGATTATTTTCAACAGATTCAGGTGGATTCTTTATCCTGTTTTTGCAGAAGTTCTTCCACTCTTTTCTTTCTTCAGCATTTAATTCTGCTTCGAAGTTTCTGTTGATGTATCTGTATACGAGATCATAGGACCTATCATCTTCAAATTTAGTTTTATTCAGTATTTTAAACTTTTCTTGAATGGATGCTTTTTTTATCTGTTCAAATACATATTTCTCCTTATTGGAGAAAAAGCCATTGTAGATGCCAAAATCTGCATCATCCGTAGCCATTTCATACTTATTATTTGCAACAGCTTGAATGATGTTGTTTATAATCTGAGGATTGTTTTTGATTATTTCTGAATTCTCTTTGCATTTATCGAGATCTAAATTCAGACGCTCAGCTGTAGCTTTGTTTATGACATTGCTTGGGCTTATGAAAGGACTTTTGTTTACGGCTATATGAAACAGTCCATCTACCTCTAAAATAGAATCAACATCTGCATCAATCAGAGGTTGAACATCTTTAGTTAGATCAAACATGAAAACATTGCTGCTGCTCGGAATATCTGTAATGGAATGAGCTAAGGTAGTGCAACCATATTTGCTTGTGAATTTTGTATCACATACTGCAATCATATCATTTTCAAATTTAGCAAGCTTGGTTTGAACTGTGTATTTTTTCCTTAAATTTAGACTCCAATTGAATAATTTAGGTTGCTTTTCCCTTACAAGTTTTGCAACAGCAATTGTAGCTCTGACATCAACTAGGGCATCGTGAGCCCCTATTTGTTCTATCTTATTGGCCTCTGTCAGTTCTGTAAGTCTAAATGAGAAAGTACCATCGTCTTTTCTTTTTGGCCACGTGATACCTTCAGGGCGTAAATCATGAGTTGCTCTTATAAGAGGAAGAACATCCCATCTGCTGCAGCCATAGCTATATTCTCTTTTGTACGGATCTTCTAAATTTCTATATAGAGCATTTCTTATAAATTCATCATCAAATTTTATTGAGTTGAAACCAACCACAATTGTGTTTGGCACACTGAATTCATCATTAATTTTTTTGATGAATTTCTTCTCAATCATTCCTTTTTCTTCACACTCTTGGGGTGTGATTCCTGTTACAAGGCAAGCTTCAACATTTGGTAAGTAATCACTACTAGGTTTGCAATAATAAACTAATTCTTCTCCAATGGGTTCAAAATCTAGTGTTGTTCTGATAGCTGCAAATTGTGCAATTCTATCAAAATGTGAGTTCAATCCAAAAGTCTCTAGGTCATACCATAAAAATGTAGGTTCTTCTCTTTGAATATTCATAAAACTATTATATCATAAAAAGGTCAAATTTAGAATTCAAAAAGAATAAGGATGATGCAATGAAAAGAATAATATCTGTATTATTGGTGATAACTCTGATAGCTCCTGTGTTTGCAAATGATTTATCAATTGATGAAGTAACTACTGCTGTAGATGCAATTGTAGATACATCGTATGTTGCAGCCTCACAGTTCCTTACTTTTAGTAATTCTTCAGATATTCCATCTATTGCAATACGCGTTCCAGAGGGTAAGTATCTTCCTGATGCAGTTGTTGTGAATGAAGGAGATATGGCATCATATTTAAAATATTTTCCTGAAAATTCAGATAGCTCAAGTTTGTTCTCCCCTATGAGGTCTACCGTCAGAGAACAGCTCATTCAAGATAATTGGGTGAAGGGACAGGCAATTGTCACCGGAGTCGCAGCTGTAGTCTTTCAACAGGATCAAAGCATAATGTCTCTAATAAGTGGTGCTCTAGGTGGTATCTTTCCAAAAGTGGCCATGGTCACAAATTATACTGTCGAGGGAGAAGCCTTCAGCGAGCCTGCTGTTGTGAAGGGTACATTTATAATATCTGCAGAAAGTGATGGGACCTTACAGATTGACGTAATTTCTTTAAATATTAATGATAAATCATATAATATTGAATAAATTTGTTTCATTTTGTGTTTTTTTTGATGAAGAGTCTTAATATGCTTAGACGAATCAATTGTATTTATTTATTATTTCTAATAAGGAATGCAAATGAAAACAAAAATTACGACAATGTTTATTATATTATCAGCATCTATTATATTGTTACTCGGGTGCTCAATTGATACATACACTCCTGAAGTTGAAAGTACAAGTGTGATCAACACCTATGTTGATCCAACTACAGATTCTTATGATTATGATGACAGTTGGACAAGTGATGATAACAGTGAAATGTTGATTACAATTGAAGAAAATTATCTAGAAATGAATGTGAACAGAACTGATGTTCCAAAGGTCTACATATATTCAGATGATTCAACAGCAACACCAGATTCAGATACATTAAGTGACTATTATGACCAAGGTTATATTGTTGTAGATGAGGCTAATTTGGATGATTATTCTTCACCAGATATATCTGTTTATTATCATTATGAACCAAATTCAACAAGCTCTGATGAAGAGGATGTTTTTGTTGTAGATATTAGGTATGTTGGCTCTTATGAGAGGTATGTCTTCCATTTTTCTTTCAATTCAAATGAAAATACCACATCTGATGATACCATAACATTGACATTGGAGATAAATGATTCAAATACTCAGTCCTCTCCAACTGAACAAACATATACACTTAAGAGATAAGAGATTTGTTCGATTGCAGATTTCTATATATCTGTTTAATCTATAATTGAAAAAATTAATTGAATATTCTTTACCTATACAATAAGATAAATTACATCAAGATTGATTGAATCATCATTTGTAATTGGTGTCATTATAGGAGTATTAAATATGAAAGTTAACGGTGTTCATCACATCAATATAAAAACAGAGAATATGGAAAGAGCAGTAAAATTTTACGAAGACATTTTGGAATGTGAAAAAATCTACAGCAGAAATGTGGATGGAGTGGAAATGGCTTTTATGAAAACAGGCAACACAATTTTTGAGCTTTTTAAATCCAAAGAAGATGTTGATTACAAACACATTGATGGTGTCATCAACCATTTTGCAATGGATGTCACTGACATTCATGGTATTCTTGAAAGATGCAAATCTCATGGTGTTAGAATTCTTCAACCTGTTAACAATATTCAACTTGATGGAAATATCCTTTATGCTTTCGTAGAGGGACCAGAAAAAGAGCGCATAGAATTTTTTGAATATATTTAATCTATGCACAACATGAATTTAAATAAATAAGACCTGAGACTGTTTTTTAAAAAACAGAACCTCAGGTTTTTTAATATACTTTCGATTAGTTTCTTTGTTTCTTTGTAGACAATTTAAAAAGATTTTTGCATAATGGTTATAAATATAAAATAAACCGATTTATTAATAAATCGTCGGAGGTCTTTTTTGAATAAAGAAGTAAAAGAATTTTTAGCAAATTGGGGAATCTCTCCTGAAAATGTTAATACAGATGAAATGTTGGACTTGTTTTTAGAAGAAATGGAAGACGGATTGACTGAAAAAGGAAGTTCTTTATCCATGATTCCTACTTATATCAGTGATAAATCTTCAATGGTTCCTGGAAAGAAACTTATTGTTATTGATGCTGGTGGTACAAATCTTAGAACATGTTTGGTGAAATTTGATGAGAATTCTCAACCTGAAATCACAGATTTTAAAAAAGTTCCAATGCCTGGTGTGAAGAAGGAAGTTTCTGCTAAAGAATTCTTTGGTGTATTTGCAAATCAAGTAGAAGATATCATTGATCAGAGCGATTATATTGGATTCTGTTTCAGCTATGCAGCTGCTATTTCAGCAGATAACGATGGAACTCCTTTGGTATTCTCTAAGGAAATAAAAGCTCCAGAAGTTATTGGTAAGAAAGTTGGAGCATCTCTTCTAGCAGAATTGAAAAGCAGAGGTTTCAATGTTGAGAACAAAAAGATTGCTGTTCTCAATGATACTGTTGCAACATTGCTTGCAGGAAAAGCTGCAGCTTCAAAAGATAAACAATATGATGGATATGTTGGTTTCATTTTAGGTACAGGTACAAATACAGCCTACCTAGAGAAAAATAGCAACATCAAAAAATTAGCAGATGTAAATGATGGATATCAGGTCATAAATGTAGAATCTGGTTCCCTTAAAGCTTCTCAAGGTAAGATGGATGAATTGTTCAATTCGACAACAAAAGACCCAACACAATACATTTTTGAGAAGATGATTAGTGGTGCCTATCTCGGTCCATTGAGCAATGTTGCAATGAAGAAAGCTGTTGAAGAAGGCGTTCTTTCTAAGGAGTTTGGAAAAAGATTTGCTGAAGTTGGTGATGTAAACACAACTCAGATGAGTAACTATCTAGAGATGCCATTCAATGAAGAATACAAACTTGTTAGATGTGTAAAAGGAAATGAAAGAGATGCTGAGAACCTATGGTATATCTTGAAATCTATAATCGAAAGAGCTGCTAAAGTAACTGCAATCAACTTGACTGCTGCAGTAATCAAAACAGAGTTTGGTAAGAACCCTCTTCATCCTGTTTGCATCAATGCAGATGTACTACATTCTATAAAACAGAATATTTAGAGAAATATACAAATTACTATTTGGAAGAATTACTCGTGAAGAAATATCACAGATACTATGAAACTGTATGTATTGAGAACTCTCCTACTATTGGAGCTGCAATTGCTGCCCTTGGTTTGAAATAATTTTTCTATTTGAATAAATTAAGCCTCATCTTAAAAACGGATGAGGTTTTTCTTTCTTTTGAGGCCGTGATTTAATTATATAATTTCTTATTTTTAAGAATTGCAATATAATTGGATGAGTTAGGAGATAATTAATGACTTTAAGACAGTGTGCTAATATCATCATTGAAGATTATATAAAGACAAGATCAATTGATGAAACAGTAAAAAATACAGATATGCCCAAAGGTATGGTTCAAGGAATTTTATGGAACAAAGGCTTCATTGATGATGAATCAAACGATCTAGGTGTTGATATTCATCTTGCAAAGAAAAAAGATGATTTTTTCATATTGGAAGGACCTGAGGCCTTCTGTCTTCATCTTGATGTTGATACTGATGGAATATCTGATTCTGACCGAAAGATACTTATGGAAAAAGGTAAATCAAATGACGGAACCATATCACGTGATATCACAATTCCATCACATTTCACATTGCATCAATTGAACTATGCAATTCAAGCAGCTTTTGGATGGAAAAACTCTCATATGCATAATTTCACAATGGATGAAGATGCTTTTGAAAGAATTACACAATCTAAATTCAAAAAATGGAGTGAGCTGTGTGGTGTTTATTTCAGATTTCCTGATGAAGATGATGAAGACCTTTACTGGGATGATGATTATGGTGAGAGTGATGATCTCAAGAAGGTATTTGCAAGTAGATACATTGGACCCTATGTATATGGAGCAATGGGTGATTATTATCTAGAGAATCAACAGAAGCTTGTCAATTTCATAAAGGAAAGAGAAGGTGAAGTTGAGGAAGAACTGGATGGTATCAGAGGCATTGAGTCTTTTGAAGAGAGTCATAAAAATTTGATTGAAAGTTTGAAGGTTTCAGATGTTTTGGTTCCTAAGGATAGAAGGAAACCAACTTTTGAGGAGTTGGAAAGCAATTTGGTACAACCTATCTTGCATGGTCCAAAAACTGACTTAAATGATGATTTAGAAAAATACGAAGCAGTTAAAAAAAACCTTATGGATGTGCTGAAATCACGTGAAAAGATTGATGAGTTGATATCTCAAGGAATCTTTGATGTTGTCACAACATGGAATCAACAGATGGATGAAGCATCACATGCTTATCAAGAATTTGTCGATAATTCTGAACCTCCTAGAATGCCAGTTGCAGACCTCTTGAGATATGAATATGACTTTGGTGATGGTTGGGCTGTGAAAGTCACTTTTGCTGATTGTTATTATGATGATAGTAAGTATGAGATCAATGACAAAGGTATAAGAGAGACAACAAAACTTGTGATTCATAACAGCAGCAATGAAGTTGTTGATGATAAAATGGCTGATGTCATCAAGAATACAATAAACAACTTGAAACCTTATTGCATTGAGGCCAATGGGGTGAATTTAATTGATGATATTGGTGGTATTGTTGGATTTATCGAGATGTTGAAGAATGACAATGAAACAACTGACAATCTTGAAATTGATGATTTAAATTCTATTTTATAAC
>JALNVT010000025.1 GCA_023231265.1 Sphaerochaetaceae bacterium | reverse complement strand
TAAACATATATCTAACACCATTTGATAAAGAGATAGAAAATCGTGGAGCTAAGTTTGTAAGGTTCGCTGATAATATTTGCCTTCTGTATAAATCAAATATGGCTGCAGGTAGAATTAAGCGAAATGCTATAAAGTTTCTTGAAAAGAAACTCAAACTCAAAATAAACGAAGAAAAGACAGTTGCAAGAAGAGCTCATAAATCAAAGTTACTTGGATTTGAAATACTATCCTGTGGTAAAATAGAGGATGGAAAAATCAAACTTGGAATGTGCCGAGCCGAAAAGAGACGAATTGAAAAACTTAAAGATAAGATACGAAGTATTTCTAAAAGAAATCGTGGAATATCTTTAGAACGATTGATTTGTGAATTAAATCAAATTCTCAGAGGTTGGATTAACTATTTTGCCAGAGCAAATATGGTTCAAACCATAAGTGATTTGGGAAAATGGGTACGAAGGAAAATTAGGCAATATGCTTATAAACTTTGGAAAACTAGCAATAGTAGAAAACATCATCTTAGAGAATTAGGTGTAAAAGAATGGCAGCTTAATAAACTTCCATGTTCATCAAGAAGTTATTGGAAAATGGCTATTATGTGGAATAGATATTTAACAAATAAAATGTTAACAGAAAATCTAAAATTAATAGACATGGAAAAATATTATAAAGAAGTTCATGGAAAGCATATGAGTAAGGATATTTCAAAAATCTATCAATATGGTTTAAATAAAGAAAGGATGTTAAAAGGTTTAGCACCAATGTAACATCCTTTGCGATTGTAAATTGAACCGCCGTGTACGGAACCGTACGGCGTTGGTGGTGTGAGAGGTTGGCATCGTGAGGTGTCTGCCTACTCGATTGGATGATATTTCAGAATGCAATGAGGTATTTAAAGATTCCAGTAATGTTGTGGGAAAATTGACAAAAAAACTACCAAACATTTCTGAATGGTAGTTTTTTTATTCAAGCTACAGTCTTAAATTATTCTGCATCCTTAGGAAGCACAACATTCAATACTATTGCAAATAGAGCTGCAGGTACGATACCACTGCCACTGAAGATCAACTGTAGAGCTGAAGGTAGCTGAGCTACTGCTGCTGGAGTTGAACCCAAACCATAACCAAGACCCAAGCTTACAATAAGAACAGTGATGTTTCTGTTTGTAAGTTTTTCTTTTGTTAATAGTTCGATACCACTTACTGTGATTGATGCGAACATCATTATTGCTGCTCCACCAAGAACACTCATTGGCATGATTGAGATGATAGCTGCTAATTTAGGGAAAAGACCACAAATTACCAATGCGATACCACCGATTGCAATAACAGATCTGTTGACGATATGAGTCATACCAACCAAACCAACATTCTGTGAGAATGAAGTGTTAGGAAGTACACCAAATACTGATGCAATTGAAGAGCCCAAACCATCACACATTACACTACCTGATAATTCTTCATCAGTTGCTTCTCTGTCCATACCACCTTGAGTGATACCAGAAACATCACCGATTGTTTCAATAGTTGTAACAATGAACATGATGATCATAGGGAAGATAGCTTTTGCACTGAATACCATTTTAACAGGCATCAATTTTGGAATGGAGAACCAACCAGCTGCTGCAATCTTGCTTGTCTGAAGAACCCAAGCTTTTGTTACTTCTTGTGTTGTACCATCAGCTGCTGTGACCATGAAAGTTTTTGGAAGAATGAATCCCATGATAATTGCTAAGATATAACCAACAAGGATACCAATGATGATTGATGTAGCACGTAGGAAAGGAGATTTACTGTGACGGAAGATAACGATAACTACCATAACGATGAAACCAAGTCCTAGATTCTCCAATGAACCAAAGTCTTTTGCACCCAAACCACCTGCAAAGAATGCAGTACCAATTCCAAGTAATGATAGACCAATAGCAAGTACAACTGTACCTGTAACAATTGGTGGGAAGAATTTTCTTAATGGTTTTAAGAAGAGACCAAGAACACCTTCAAATAAACCACCTATCAAACTGGCACCCATTATTGCGCCATAACCAATCAGTCCACCTCCCATGCTTGCAGCTATTCCCTGACATACGCCAATGAAGCCACTGCTTGTTCCCATTACAATCGGTAGTTTACCACCAACTGGGCCCATACCAATTACCTGAATCAATGTGATCAATCCAGCTAGTAGCATTGCGTTCTGTAAAATTGTGATCTGAAGGGCACTACCTGCAGAAATACCACAGATACCTGTGATGATCAAAATTGGTGTTAAGTTACTTGCGAACATGGCAGAAACATGTTGAAGACCTAGCGGGATTGCTGTCTTAAGTGGTACCTTACCATTTAATTTGTAAACGTTCTTGTTGTTTGGCTCGTTATCCATACAAACTCCTATTTATTTTATATTGGGTTATTATTAGCGGAAAACAGTACTTTGTAAACAAAAAAAAACCAAAAGTTGATAGAAAAATCGAATATGTTGCAATATAGAGACATTTTGTTATGCTAGTTAACAAAAAAGAGCTTTAAAAATGGTTCAGATGTGTAAAAAGATATAAAAATATTGAAAATAAAAAAAATGAAATTTGGATAAAAAAAATTTCAAATTTGTAGTTGTTCAATTCGGTTTTGAGTTTATTTCTTTTTAACTAAAAAAATATAGTTAAAAATGATGTAAAACAATATATTACAAAAAAATAGCATTATATATTTTAAATCTATAATATTATACTTAATAATTATTGTATGGAACGTTAAAAATCATGCAATTTTCTTACATAAATTCTCTTGTTTTTGTGGAATTATGTCACTTTTAAAGTGAGTTTTTTGTTTTATTTGGTATATAGAATGGACTCTTATTATTGATCTTCCATACCGTCAAAAAGTGTCTTGAATTTTAGATCTTCAAAGCTATCGATGGACATCGAGGTCTCTTTCATTGTTGAGGTTGTCTTTATATCAGAACCATCACTGTTTATTGCAATGACCTTGTTGACTTTCGCTTTATGAGCACTCAGTATTCCACTCTTTGTATCTTCGAATACAATGCATGAAGAGGGATCTACATTGAGTCTTTCAATTGTCTTAAGATATATAGTTGGATCTGGCTTGCTGGGAATGCTTCCATCACTTGATATTATGAATTCATCTTTGAAGAATCTTGAAAGGTTGAAGTATCTCTCATAGTGAACCATCAGATCAGTGGGTGCACTTGTTGCAATTGCTATTTTGATACCATCATCAATCAAAGCTTTGAAGAGCGACTCAGCTCCTCTTGCCAGTGATATGCTTTGACTCTGTGATTCAAGAACCCTCAGGTATTCAGCGGTCTTTTCGTTGGATTTTTTTGAAACAAATCTGCTATCGAGTTTTTTGCCATATAAAACCTCCAGAGTCTCCTCATTGGTTCTTCCATTTAACTGAGCATACAGCTCTCTTGTATATGGTCTGTTGAACCATCTCTCTATGCAGTTGTTCCAAGAGATGTAGTTTATCTCACTGTCCCAAAAAAGAGTTCCATTGAAATCAAATATTGCAGCTCTGTCCATCAAATACCTCGTGAAAAAAGTTTAAATTAGAATCGTATGAATTGCAATAAGATGAAAGAACTGCTTGAATTCAATTTAAGGCCACTGTTTTTAAGCAGCAGCCTTAATGTATATGTAATTGTGAAAAGTATTACTTCCTTCTATTTTTGGCCCTGTTTTTACGTGAAGAATTCTTTATAAGGTTCTCATACTTTTCATTTTTTATTGAATACTCAAAATCGTTTTCCTTTGAAAGATTACGATACATTCCAAAATCGAATGCTCCCATTTCACTGGGATACAATTGACTATTTCTAGTATAAAAGTTTCTGCGTCTCATACAATACCTCCAAAACATTTGAACTATCAATAAGTAGTTTTTTTTTCTTACATATATAATATACTCATAGGAAAAAAATTGTCAAATTAATTCTTTCAGGGTAAGGATTTATTATGTAATTCAAGACAATATAATGAAATATCAGAACAGTATGCAAGCATACTAAATAATTATACATTAAGTAGCATAATAAAAATGTAATTATATCAAAAATAGATGTCAAAATTTATGTATTCCTCAAAACTGGGTATATTAAATTGCCAATTTTTTTTAAAGATTCAAAACATTTTTTACTTTTAATAAAATAAGTTAACGTCTGTTAGGTAAAGCGTTTGATTTAAGTTATTTGTTGCTAAAAACTAACTTTTTTGCATTAATTGATGATTTTTGCTTGACAATTGAGACCAATATATCTATCCTTAATTTATTGATATTAGTTATCAATAAGAAATTAACTATAAGAAGGATTACAAAGTTGAATTTAGAAAATTACAAAGTCAAAGACATGAAAGGTGAAGAAGTTTCTCTAGCAGATTATAAAGGCAAGACTGTCTTGGTGATAAATACCGCTACTGAATGTGGTTTTACTCCTCAGTACAAACCATTAGAAGAAATGTATGAGAAATACAAAGCTCAGGGTTTTGAGATTTTAGATTTCCCTTGTAATCAATTCGGATCTCAAGCTCCAGGTTCTGAAGATGAAATACATGAATTCTGTACTGGTCGTTTCGGGATCACATTCCCACAATTCGGAAAGATCGATGTTAATGGTGAGAATGCCATTCCTCTATATAAAGATTTAGTAGAAAATTCTAAGTTTGGTGGATTCGATTTGAAGAACAAAGTTGGCCTTATTTTACATGCAATGTACAAAAAAAAGGACAAAAACTATAAAGATAATGATGATATAAAATGGAACTTCACAAAGTTCTTGTTCGATAAGGAAGGAAATCTTGTAAAGAGATATGAACCTACTTATTCAATGAAAAAGTTAGATGCAGAAATAGCAGAACAGCTATAGAGCATAATTATATTGGAAAACTACAAGATGCATTGTCTCTTTGAAACGTTCAAAGAGATGGGGCATCTTTTTTTTTGACTGAAATATATTTCTTATTTGATTAAAACAGCAGCTCCCGTATCAGAAGATCTAACTATTGATGACATTATCTTCATCACATGCAGAGCCAGTTTTGAACTATCATATCCATCAATCATTCTGGAAAGTCCAAGTCCTCGACTCTCATCAAGATAAATATTGCTTGAAAGTGGAATTTTTACCATCTTTCCTTTTTTATCAAGAAATAGGACAGTGTCACCAAAACCATTTGGGTTGGGAGGATACAAAGTTCCTTCTGTTCCATAGATTGCAAGAGAGTGCTCTTCTGTAGCATAGATATCAAATATAAATGACAGGGTTGCTATCGCTCCATTTTCAAACTTGAGCATTCCACATTGGTATGTATCAACATCGACATCAATTGTTCTTGTGGAGTTATCGCTGCAGACTTTAGACCTTCTGAGAAAGGTCTTTTTGCTCATTCCCATCACCGATTCAACAGGTCCAATTAAATTCACCAAAGCAGATATATCATAGGGGCCAACATCTAAAAGTGGTCCACCGCCTTTTTTATAATAGAAATCTGGATTTGGATGCCAGCTCTCAGGTCCATGACTTGTGAATCTTACTTCAGCTCCTACAATATCTCCAAGTTTTCCGCTTTCAATAAAGTTTCTGCAGGTAGCATATGCACCACCATAGATGGTATCAGGTGCAACTCCCAGTTTCAGTCCTTTCGATTTTGCACTTTCATAGAGAATTTGAGCCTCTGTATCTGTTAGAGCGAATGGCTTCTCAACATAGACATTTTTATCTCTATCAATTGCCTGTTTTACCAAAGAGCCATGGCTATCTGGAGGGGTAAGGATCAAGACGGTATCAATTTCTGATGATGATAGCATCTCTTCAACTGTCATCACACTCCTGATGTTGTACTTTTGGGCTTTCTCTCTTGCCTTTTCAATGTGTCTGTTTGATAGGGCAACAAGATCAAGATTATCAAATTTTGTTTGAATGTTTCTTATATAGGTATCACTTATATTTCCACAGCCAATAATTCCAACTCTTGATTTATTCATATTTTTCCTTCTGATGGTGAAGAGATATAACTCACGAATGAATTATATCTCTTCGACTCTTCAATTAAAAAACAACTCTGAATGTTTTGATCTCATAAGGAGATATTTCAAACTCAACCTCATTGCTTTCAACAGGTTTTAGCTCTGAAATGTTGTTCTCCATCATGTCACATTCATAGATTGACTTGATAGGTCTGCCAAATTTAAGAGTGGAGTCTGTTCTGAGATTGTAGCATTCATACAGTCTGATTATTGTATCAGTGCTTTCTGTTGCTTCTTTTACAACCTCAATTACAACATTCTCTTTATCTGTTGAAACAAATGACCATTTTGATGGTAACTTTCCAGGTATGCTTTTCTTTACTACAGGCATTGCAGGATTGTTGATCTCATAGGCATTTTTAATGAGCTCTGATTTTCTCCATTCATCCTTATGAGGATATATGGAATAGGTGAACTCATGATGTTCCTGATCCGCTGTTGGATTTGGATAAACTCCAGATTTCAACATGGAGAGACTCACATTGCTGTTCTTCACACTGCAGCCATACTTGCAGTCATTGAGGAAGCTGACACCAAAACCATACTCACTGACATCAAGCCATTTATGCATGCATACCTCAAATTGAGCATAATCCCATGATGTGTTGTTGTGTGTGTTCCTTTTTACATTGCCATATTGAATATCAAAAGAAGCCTCATTTGTGTGAACATCAAGAGGGAACCAGGTCTTCAAGAAAATCTGATGCTCATGCCAATCAATCTCATTCTTGATATCAATTCTATCAATGTCTCTGTATATGTAGATGTACTGAACTATGGTTGAATCAAGATAATCTCTGGAGATCTTTATGCAACCTCTAAGAGGTCCAATCTCAATAACTTCCCACTTGCTTAAATCATCAACTTCCCACTGTTTCTCATCATAATATTTATTGAGATCCCAGGCATCATAGTTATGTGGTCTGTCTTCATAACTTATGATGACATTTCCCATCTCACCTTTTTTAAGAATCTCACGACTCTCTCTTTTATCAAAAATAGAACTGAATTGTCCTTTAGCATTGAATTCAATCCTGAAGAAATCATTCTCCATTCTATCTTTTGTGATTGTAATAGGTTCTCTACCAACTTGATTTAAAGAATCAAGATTGGATATAGCTCTGTAACCTTTAGATGGGATGCCATCAACACTCACAAGACAGCGATTGCCATCAATCTTCTGAAGTCTTTCAGAATCTGATATCACATCATCACAATCAAGTTCAACCAAACCATTGAACTCAAAGCTATTTGGATTGAAGACCACCAATGAATTCTTATCTGCTTCAATATTATCAACAACAGATGTAAGAGAGTCATCAACAAGGACCTCATTTATTTTCTTTATCTTCTCATACTCAACCTTTGAATCTTCATATACTTCATGAATTGAGGAACCTGGAAGAATATCATGGAACTGATTTCTCAGAATGACCTCCCAAGCTTCATAGATTTCCTCTGAAGGATAGGTCTTTCCTGTCAATACATTTGCAATCGAAGAGTAACATTCAGCATTCTGATATGAGAACTCAGACTTTCTGTTATAGCGTTTGTTTCTGGCCATACCAGTGTAAGTTCCTCTGTGATATTCAAGATATAGCTCTCCAACCCAGTTTGGAAGATACTTGCTGTTCTTAACATTTTTCTCTAAAACATGGAAGAATTCTTTTGCAGTGCTATCAACAGTCTGAGGACATCCTGGAATACCTTTAGAAAGACGTCTCTTGTTCTCAAGCATATCTTTTGTTGGTCCGCCACCACCATCACCAAAACCATAGCAGCAAAGAATCTCATTGTTGAGATCTTTCTGGCTGTATCTCTCCCATCCGCCTTTTATCTGGCTTGGATTGATATAAGCATTGTATGTTGTGAAGTGTTCTGTCTGCTCACTTCCTTCCTTAGATTTTGTATTGTAATCTCTGATTGAAACAAAATGTGTTAGAACCTTGGTTCCATCAATTCCTTCCCATTCAAAAGTATCATAAGGCATCTTGTTGAATTCATTCCAGCTGAGTTTTGTTGTCATGAAATAGGATAGACCACATTTTTTGATTATCTGAGGCAGTGCAGCAGAATATCCAAAAACATCTGGTAGCCATAGAATCTCATTGTCTTTATTGAATTCATCTTTGAAGAACTTCTTGCCATGAACAAACTGTCTTATAAGAGCCTCACCTGATGCAATATTGCAGTCTGCTTCAACAAACATACCACCATCTACTTCCCAGCGGCCCTCAGCAACTCTTCTCTGAATCTCTTTGAATAACTCAGGATTGTTCTTTTTTACATATTTATAGAGCTGTGGTTGGCTGGACATGAATGTGTATTCAGGATATTCATTCATGAGATTCAGTACAGTGGAGAAGCTTCTCACACTCTTATCTTCGGTAACTTTTAAAGTCCAAAGCCAGGCACAGTCGATGTGAGTGTGACCCACACAGTAGACCTTCAGATCTTGATCTCTGCAGTACTTCTCATAGAAATTCTTCTGAATGTCCTCTTCTGCAGCAAGAATGCTTGTGTAGAAATTTTCAGAGCTCTCCTGTCTCATATCGACCAAATTCAAGGAATTGTTCAGGGCTTTGAGAATCAATATTTTATTTGTATCTTCAGAAGGAAGCAATTTTGCGACATTGTAAGGTACAGAAATATCATAGAAATATTTCTCAACATCACGATGAAGAACTTTCAAGCATGAGTTGATATGCAGTGAGAAGTTCTGAACACCTGTGAATGCTGATAAAATGATTCTAAATTTCTCTCCAGCCTCTGCTCTCTCACTTAAGATTATAGATCTATGATTCACATCAAGACCTTGAATCAACTGACCATTTACATATATTGAAAATTGAGGGTTTGTTGCATCCCAGAAAGCTTCTCTTCCTGTAAGCAGTTCGTACACAACACACTTTCCTTCATAGTTTTCAGGTATTGTGACCACGGTTTCAAACCAAAAGTATTCCTCATGACCACCCCATATCTCTCGACGATTGAAGTCACTCCACTTGGAGGTATCTAGAGTTTTCAAGTTGTCAAACTTTGTTTCAGTTTTGATCATTTTGTAGCTATCAATATCTACTTTATCGGTGTACACCAACATTTCCAAATATTCCAATAGCTTTCCTATTCTTTCTGATATCTGTATCATTTTTCTTCCTTTGTTTATGTATATTTAAAAATAAAAGTTTGTTGTCTGATTAACCTTTTGATGCACCAGCTAGGTTGAATCCTTTTGACATGTATCTCTGAGATAGTATGTACAGAAGAATTGATGGTACTGCATAAATTATTGAGAATGCTGCCAGTGGTCCGTAGGATATTGTTCCATGCTGTCCGAAGTACTGATAAAGTAGAACAGAAGCTGGAAGCTTGTTCTGTGAGCTCAAAAGGATGTAAGGGACAAAGAAGTTACCCCAACTTCCTGAGAAGGTGAATATGAAAGTAACACATATTCCTGGGAACATCAGAGGAGCAATTACCATTTTGAGAGTCTGCATTATGTTTGCACCTTCTATCTTTGCAGCCTCTTCCAACTCAATAGGAACTCCATCCATGAAGTTTTTCATGAGCCATATTCCGTAGGGTAGAGATGTAGCAGATAGATATAGAATGACGCCAGTGATGCTATCTAGAATATGAATTGTAAGAAACATCTTATAAACTGGAACTATAACTGCAATCATTGGAAGTGCCGTCATGAACAAAATTGAGTACATGAAGACGTTTTTGTAGCTGAGCTTATATCGTGATAGGGGATAGGCTGCCAATCCTGTTATCAAAACAACCACAGTTGCTTGAATGAGAGAGATGACCATTCCAACTCCAAAACCCCTGAGATTTCGGTTGCTGGAGAGAACATCTTTAAAATTTCCCAATGTCCAATTTGTAGGCATGTTCAATGCCTGACTTGCATTGGTATCTAATGAGGCCAAAATCAACCATATTAAAGGTAGAACAAACATCAAAGCGATGATTGCCAATATAATGTATTGAGTGTTTTTTATTGATCTTTCTTTCATGTTCCTTTCCTTTAATCCTCGTTACCTAGTGTTTTTGTATATATAACGCTGAATATTGCGCCAACTAGAAGCAGTACCATTCCAATTGCTGTTCCTTGTCCTAACTGGAAGTTTTTGAGTCCTTGGAAGTACATATATATAGGTAGGGTGGTTGTAGCATTGCCTGGACCTCCTCCAGTCATTGCCCAAATAAGACCAAATACACCTAGAGTTGAAAGTGTGTTCAGCATGGTGTTTGTTGCAATTGTATCTTTTATGCATGGTATAGTTACGCGAAATAGAGTCTGCACTCTAGTTGCACCATCAACTCTTGCAGCTTCTGTGATTGAAGATGAAACATTTCCCAGTGCTGACTGATAGTTCAACATGGAAAAAGCTGTACCATGCCAAATATTTGCCAATATGACAGTCAGCATTGGATGAGCATATAACCACTTAACTCCTGGTATGTTCATTGTCTGTAAAATAGCATTCATGGTTCCTGAAGTATCAAAAAAAGCAAAACAGCAAAGAGCAACAACTATCTCTGGCATTACCCAACCAGCAAGAATGCATGGTCCAACAATGGATCTGAAAGTCTGATCTTTTTTCTGCATGAAGTAGGCTACAAAGAAACCAATTAAAGATTGGCCTATAAGACTGCCCACAAGGAAGATAAGAGTATGAAAAACACTTGCCCACATTCTTGGATCAGTAAACATGGTCTTGTAATTTAAAAGGCCTATGAATTGAAAATTTTTAGCGTTGGAACCCGTGAGCGCTAAGTTGGTGAAAGAGTAATAAACCGTCATGAATATAGGGATGATAAAAAATCCTATCATCAATGCTATTGCGGGAATCAACAATATAGATTTTTTGAGGTCATATTTTAATTGCTCTATTTTATAAGAATGTTGAGACATGCTTTGTTCTCTCCTTTGTGATAATTATGTTGGCTCTGCAAGTAGAGCCAACATTCAATATTGAGATGTCTCTATTTATAATGTGACAACATTTTCTTTACCAACAGTTCTGATAACGTCCTTTCCATATTGAGAAATTGCATTATCGATGCTGGTACCTGTTACAACAGACTCAACCATGTATTGAATGGCTGTTGAAACTGTAGAATATTTGTCATTCTGTGGACGGAAATCAGCAGTCTTCAAGAATTCAGTTGCCTGTTCAAAGAAAGGCTGTTTTGCGTATTCTTCGATTGGACCAACGTCAGTTCTTGTACAGATGTTTCCCTGTTCAATGATTGAAGATAGGTAACTTGCTTCAGGATCCATAAGATGTTGGATGAATTCAAAAGTCAATTCTTTAGCATCTGAATTTTCAGGAATTGAGAATGCCCAGCCACCTGCAAGTGTTACTGTTCCAGGAGTTTGACCTTTGCTTGTTGGCATTGCTGCAAGTCCAAATTTTGTTGCATAATCAGCTACAGGAGAAGGACCAGTTGATTTCCAGTTACCTGTGATCCAGATACCATCAAGGGTTATTCCAAGTTTATCTTCTGGGAAGTATTTTCTAGCTGATGTATTGGAAGCTTGTCCGTTTAAAACTAAATCAAGAGACGGACCATAACCATTGTTGTAGATGTCCTGAAGGAATTTAAGAGAAGCTCTCATACTATCACTATCAATGATCCATTTACCATCATCTGTAAGAAGTCTCTCACCAGTTCCGTAAAGTAACATTTCATAGGTCTGCATTGAAGTTGCTTCACCAGTTGCAACACCTGAGTTACACCAGAAAGGAATCACGTCAGTTGTATTTGCTTGGATTTTAGCACAGGCATCAAGAATATCATCCCATGAAGTTGGAGCCCAATCCTCTCCCTGTTTGATAACTCCAGCTTCTGTAAGAATTGCTCTGTTGTACCACAATCCTCTTGTGTCAGTACAATATGGAATTCCATAAACAGAACCATCAGCACCTGTTACAGCTTTCTGCATTGAAGCGTAATATTTACCATCTGTCCAGTCTGCATAAGAGCTAACATAGGAATCAAGATTGGTCAGATATCCAGCGCTTACATCGTTTGGAAGTTGGAAAGTATCTTCACAAACTAAATCTGGTGATGTAGCTGGGTCTGATAGCTGAAGTGCTATCTTTGTAAAATAATCACCTTCTGATGCAGTGATTGGAGCCATGTCCAAATTGACTTGGTCTTTTTTATCCCAAGAATTGTAACCTTCCTCAATCCATTTCCATAAAATTTGATCAGAACCACGACCATCATCTCTGAATGTATAGGTGATAGTTGGTTTGCCATTATCACTTTTTGAAGAAGATTCACTTGCTCCACTTGCAAACAACATACTGCAAGAAATCAGTGCCAAAGTTAGAATAACTAACAATTTTTTCATTTAAAGCCTCCTTTAAAAATATATCAACTTGATTATTAGTTGGTATATTTTTTACTTTAATATATACATAATGATAGGGTAGGATATATTATCTGTCAATAAAAATATAAATAATTATATATATGCCGAAATTTATATATCATTTGATAAAAAATATATTAACTGATGTATCTTAAGATTATATGCATGCAATACCAATTTTTATGAGTTTTGATGTCCATTGAATTATCATAACTTTAGATGGTGATTGATTCAAAATTGATGTACATAATGCTTTGAGTTGCTGTAAAAATCTATTTCAGAAAAAAATAGGAAGTTCTGGCTTAACAGCAAATAAATCTGTGAATTTTCTGAACTGATAATTGAAGATGAAGCTCAAATTCTGTTAGATTTGAGGTAGATCTAACATATGGATCTGTTGAGTGAGATCTTCTGTTTTAAAAAATGAGCATCCTCAATCTTCATTTCTAAGTCTTCATTTAGCTGTTTTGAAAATGACTGACACCTGAATTGATTGGATTGGCAGATTTGAGATAGATATTATTGATTGTGAATTTGGATTTAGATTTATGACATAAGTATGTAAAAATAGATCAAAACTATTTTAATTTTGATCTATATTAAACATGTTTTTATCTTGATGTTCTCTGTGTGTATGGTATTGAGCATGAGCTTCTTTCAACAAGATACACTGGAAGGTCCTTTATGGATGTACGATGTATTCCGTTTATCTCATCAATTACAAGGTTTGCTGCATCTTCTCCCATCTTGTTGAAATCCTGCAGAACAGTTGTGAGAGGAATTTCCTGAAATTCTGAGAAAGGAATTCCATCAAAGCCAATAACAGAGAGATCCTCTGGAATTCGGATGTCTAAAATCTTGGCAACTCTAAATACATAGGATGCAACAATATCATTGATTGCAATCAATGCAGTTATTCCACTGTCATATAAATTTTTGAGTTCTGTTATGTAGTGCTGCTCATCATAATGTCTCATGAATTCAGTATCAACTCTATCAATGCATATGCATTTCTTATCATAAGGAAGGTTGTTTTCTTTGAGAGCTTCACAGTAGCCATAATAACGATCTCTTATTGAAGATATTCCTTCAAGAGATACATCAGATAAGAATCCAATTTTTTTGTGACCAAGTTTGATTAGATAATCTGTAGCAATCTTTCCGGATTTGAAATTATCGCTGCACACTGATTTTATTTTAATTCCACTGTAATATTTATCCACTGTAACAATCGGTACATGATTGAACAAATAGTTGTTGAGAATCTCATAGCTATCTAGAAGTGAGTAAGGATAGTAGATGACTCCTTGAATGTTATCCTCCAACAATGACTCAAGTAGCTCCTCAACTTCAGCGAGATTGCTGAATCGGAAATATAGGTTGGGTTTGTATCCTTTTTCGGTAATCACCTTCGTGCAACCTTCAAGGGTTGCAGCGAAAGACCCGAAATCATGAGATGTTGGAAAGATTATGGCAATTGATCCTCTGTCTTTCTGATTGCTATCGAAGACACTGGCTCCCTCAATATTTTTGATCAAGAAAGAACCTTTTCCGCGGACTCTGTTTACAATGCCTTCTTTCTCCAATTCATCAAGAACTCTTTTGGATGTGATTCTGCTCACACTGTATGAGTCTGAGATTTCTTTTTCAGAAGGAATTTTGTCTCCAATATGATAATATCCTTGTGCGATTTGATTATATATCTCATTATATATTTTTTTATACAATATGGCCAAAATATTCTTCCTTTCTGTAATTTAACTTGCAGTTAAATACTAACTTATTCAAACTAAAAATGAAAGATAAGTTTATTCAATTTTTTAGTTGAACATAATTTATCTTATAATGCATGCAAATACATTCTTTTTGAGTTTGTTGATATATCAATTTTAAGGATTCAAGATTGTTTCACAATCATTTCTTTAAAGTGGTGAATCTTCACTGGGCTCTGTCTTTCTGTATATCATACATGAGATGGTGTTGCAAAGGTTTTGTTATTTTTCTGTGAATGTTTATAAAATTTTACATTCATTATCTTATTTTGCATTAATTTTATATATTTTCAAATACTTTCTTGTGTTTATCAAAACGTAGGTATAATAATTAAGAGTACTGTGAATCATATGAAGTGGTGCTGATTGGAGCAAAGGATGTTGAAATGTACTCTCTGTTCTTGGCAGACTTGAATGGAAGATTTGGATGCAGTGTTCATAATCTCTTCGTATGGTTCTGCGTTCATCAAAATGAAGGAGTCAAAAAATGGAGAAGTTTTATATAGGTTGCTACAGCAACAAAGAGACATCATTGCCAAATGCCAAAGGAAAAGGATTGAGTGTTGTCTCTCTTGATTCTAAAACAGGAATTCTAACACAGGAGAGAGTTGTTGAAACAGTAGATAATCCAGAGTATTTCTATCTCAACAAGAAAAAAGGGGAGCTTTATGTAGCTTCAGAGAGATTTACTGAATTTGGTGAGATCTCTATCTTGGATTCAGAAACCTTGGAGGTCAAATCTAGAGTGTCATCAAGAGGACTCTCCACATGTTATGTCTGTTATGATGAGAATACAAACAGACTTCTTTGGTGCAATTATGCAACTGGAAATATATGCTACCACAATCTTGATGATGGGAAGGAAGGCAATCTTCAGCTTGAAGGAAGCAGCATAAATAAGGAAAGACAGAGCTCTCCTCATCCTCATTTCGTGGCACTTTTTAAAAACACCATAATGGTTTCAGATTTAGGATGCGATCTAATTCATATTTTGGACAGAAGCTGTGATGACCTGAAAGTCATTGGTGGAATAGTGACACCAAAGGGTTATGGCCCCCGCCACATGCTGATCAAGAGCAATAAATTATATGTTATATGTGAGCTCGTACCCAAGCTTCTGATCTACAACTATGATAGCAAGAGCAAGTCATGGACCTTTGAGCAGGAGCTAGATAATGAAAAAGAAGAAAAGATGAATGTATCAAATCCTGCTGCAATTAAGATGGGAAAGCACAATGTTCTCACAACATCAAATCGTTTTTCAGACACACTGAGACAGTTCAAGATCTTTGAAGATGACAGAGTGGTCGATATGAAGACAATCAAGCTTGGTGGAAAATGTCCAAGAGACTTCTGCTTCTCTAAAGATGGCAGATGGGTTCTCGTTCCACTTCAGGATTCAGATTGCATCGAGGTGTATCACATTGATTCGGATGGCATGATTGAAGATGAGTTGGTCTTTGTTTTTGAGACTGGTACTCCAGTCTGTGCCATCAACATCTGATAGGTATCTCAAAATTATTGAGACTGCATGATTTATAATTGTGTGGTCTTATTTATTTTTGTCATCGGATTTTATTTTTTTGAGTCTCAAAAACTTGGGGTATCTAGAAAACAAGGGGAAATAATAGTATTGTCTTAAGAAGGAGAGTTTAATGAATAATTATTTACAAATAGCGAATGCTGGAAAACTGTACCTCATTGTGGGATTGGTTTTGGCATTTGTGGTTGGATTTTGTATATTCTTCCTCATACGAAGTTACCGTGCAGGAATTTCTATGGGAATGGATAAGAAAATCTTGAGAAGAGCGATAACATCATCTGCAACCTTCACAGCAATTCCAAGTATCTCAACACTTCTTGGAGTTCTGGCACTGGCTGGTAGTCTGGGGGTTCCTGTTGCATGGTTGAGGTTGTCTGTTATTGGTAATCTTCAGTATGAAGCTACTGTTGCTCAGATTGCAGCTGAAGGTCTTGGTAAGACACTTGATTCTGCAGTGCTGAATATGAGCGACCTTGTCACCATATTGCTCATCATGACAATAGGTATCATATGGAGCTGTGTGTTCACCGCTCTTTTCTTGAAGCCCTACACCAAAAAGTTAGCAGGAAAGAAAAATGATGGATCAGTTAAAAAACATGGACCTTCCTTCTCAAGCATTGCAATGGTTGCAATGTTCATCGCTCTGTGTTCTGCATTCATCGGTAATTACGTAGCAGATTTCATTGTGTATGGTGCTGAAGTTCCTATTTTGACAGCAATTGTATCTGCAATAGTGATGGCAATCTTTGAATACTTGATAAAGAAGAAAGGACATAAAGGTCTTGAATCCTTCTCACTAGCTCTATCAATGGTAATCGCAATGGCAGCCTCTGTTGGCTTTGCTCAATTCTTTGGAGGTATGTAATATGAAAGATGAAAACGAATTTGATTATGATAATTACATCGAAAAGACACATACCTATGGAACCATCTTGATGGTCATTGGAATAGTGCTTCTTCTGGCTGTTCCCTTTTTAATTGCAAGTGTTACAGGCTCTCATATCAACTGGCCTGGATTCAGATCTGGTGTCATAAAAGTGCTTCTTATCTACATTCCATCATCAGCAGCTGAGTTTTTGATATACACTCCAATGCTTGGTGTTGGCTCTGTTTATCTATCATTCTTAACTGGTAACCTTACAAACCTCAAGTTGCCATGTGCTTTCTCCTCTCGTGAGATAGCTCAAACACAACCTGGTACAAAAGAAGATGAGATAATCATGACACTTTCCATTGCAACAAGTGCTCTTGTAACAATGCTCGTCATAGCTCTTGGTGTTGCTTTGCTTGTTCCCTTGACTCCAATTTTGCAGAATCCAACATTGAAACCTGCTTTTGATAATGTTCTTCCAGCACTGTTTGGTGCCCTTGGATATCAGTACTTCATAAAGGATCTGAAATTATCAACATTTGCAATGGTATTGAGTGTTGCTATATGCATCTTTGTTCCTTCAATGATTGGACAGACCGGTACAATGATCATTGTTCTTGGTGCTGTGACTCTGGCATTTGCTTTTGTTATCTTCAAGGCAACTCAGAAGAAAGCTCAATCTCTTATTGATGAGAACAATTCAAATAAAGACCAATAATAAGTAGAATAATTATTTTCTATAATATTCAGGAGGGACCAAATGTCCCTCCTTTTTTAAATCTCTCTCACTGGATATTGATCGTTAATTATTATAGGATATTAGAAAAATAATTAATTAGGTGAATTTTTTTATGGTCTTAGAAATTTTAAAAAAAGAGTTTGCAGTATGTAAGGTTGAAAATTTAGATGGAGTTGATCTCAAGAAAGATTACACATTCATTGCCAAGACAGATGAAGAGTTGTCTCTTGTATGTCCTATAGAGGATGTTCCTGAAAATAAATTGGAGAGCGATACCAGTTGGAAGTGTTTCAGAGTTCAAGGTCCATTGGAATTCTCTTTGATTGGTATCATTGCTGACATCTCAAAAGTTCTTGCTGAAAATGCAATTGGCCTTTTTGTAATATCAACATACAACACAGATTATGTTCTGATAAAAAGTGAGAATATGAATTCTGCTAAAATCTGTCTTGAAAATGCAGGTTATGATTTTACTAAATAAGAATTTACTATTATCATTGTTACATGGAGTGGCATATGAACGATTATAAAATTAATGAGAACAGAATATACCTTGAAAGAGATGGAAAGGTTGTAGCGTATGTTGATTTTTCTTTCACCTTTGAAAGAGATGAGAAGGTGAGTTTTGATAAGGTCTTTGTAGATGAATCTTTACGTGGTCAGGGAATTGCAGCTGATATAACAAAATTTGCAGTTGATCACTTCAAAAATCAGAACTACATAATCATTGCAACCTGTCCTTATGTTGATATCTGGATGAAGAGACACATGGAAGAATATGGTAAGTATATGGTTGCCAAAAAAGGTGGACCTACCTGCTCAATTAAATAAGCGAAGATATAGAAACAGAAGGTTGGAATCTCATTCAGAGACCCAACCTTTTTCTTTGCCTCAAAGATCAATCTTTAAACATCACCTTCTGATACAGATAGGTCACCTCAAGAGGTGACATTGGATTACTCATTCTGTACTCTATTTGCTCTGCAAGTCTGATTCCAAGACTTGTTGTATCTACATAAGCTGTCGTTATTTTGTTTGTTATACTTGGGTACTCTGATGTTCCATCAAAGCCTGTGATGATTATCTTTTCTCTATCAAAATCACCATGCACTGAAAGGTATTCATATACAAACTGAACAACATAATCACTGGCACAGACAAAGGCATCTGGAAGTGCTGGAAGAGAGTCCAGAAATCTGCTTATCATTGAAGAGTAGTCATAAATTCCGATGTTGTCCGTAAGACAGTACTTCTTATCAAGGGATATGCCGTGGTCCTCAAGAGCCATCTTGTAACCACAGAATCTATCATAATTTGTCTTTGCATAGCTTATATCACCAATGAAACCAATCTTTTTGCACTGTCTGTCTTCAATGAGATGTGATGTGATTTTCTTGACGGTATCAATGCCCTCAATTATAAGAAGGTCTCCCTTCAATTCATCTACAGAGATATCTGTGGTTGTATCTAAATAAACTTTAGGAAGTTTCACATCACTTATCATCTTCAGCAGTTGGCTGTCGTAGATATTCAAGATAATTGCTCCATCAAAATTGGTTGTGTTGAAATTCTCAGGTAGTGTGTATCCCTCTGTGTATGTTGTTGGTATGCTCACATATGCGAGTGTGAGGTCAATTGAAGATAGCTTCAAAGAGAGATCATGAATTATGCTTGTCCAAAATATTGAAGAATCAGGGCGAGATACCACAAGAGCCACTGTCTTGTTCTTTACAAGAGTTTTTTCCTCTGGAATCTTGCTGTATCCCATCTTTCTTGCTGTCTGATAGACGCTTTTTTTAAGGGATTCTGAGACTCCAGCTTGGTTGTTGAAGACCTTCCAGACACTCACTCTGGATATGTTCAGCTCGTCAGCTATATCTTGCATTGTGCATTTCTTCATTGTGAACTC
>JALNVT010000024.1 GCA_023231265.1 Sphaerochaetaceae bacterium | reverse complement strand
TTGATATTTTTTAAGAAAGTTTTAAAAAGCCTATGGACAAAAAATATAATTTTATATATCTTACAAGAGTTCGTTGGGAAGTCGCCAAATGGTTAAGGCTCTGGTTTTTGGTGCCGGCATCGTAGGTTCGATTCCTGCCTTCCCAGCTTTAGGTACTCACTAGTTTCTAGTGAGTATTTTTTTTATCCTTTCGTTCTTCCACAAGCATTTATGTCCAATTTTGTTTGCAATTAAGTCTCTTTTTTGTTTATATTTCTAATTTCATAAAATAATGGAATTATTGTCTTATCTGGTGCTTTTGATACTTGAATAAAGGATTGCCTTTCTATAGTATGAGCGATGGACACGTATGTGTTCAAATCCCATGGTAATTGGAATTAAATTCCAATGAGAGTATTTAGGAGAAATAATTATGTCTAATTATTCATTTGATGCGACTCTTCGTACTACTGATTTTGGTAGTGCTGGTTCCCGCCGTTTATTACGCGCTGGAAAAATCCCTGCTGTAGTATACGGTCACAAAATTGCACCTACACACGTTGTTATTAACGAACACGATTTCAGAATCGCAGTAGGTAAATTAACAGAATCAACTCTTTTAACATTGAAGATTGCTGATGGAGAAGATAAAGAAGTTTTAGTTAAAAATTTCCAAGAAGATTTATTGTATGATACAATTCAACATGTTGACTTCTATGAAGTTAATCGTGGTGAAAAATTAAGAACATCTGTTCCTGTTATTGTTGAAGGTAACCCTGTAGGTTGTCGTCAAGGTGGTATCTTAGATATCATTCTACATGAACTTGAAGTTGAATGTTTACCTAAAGATTTACCTTCAGAATTAAGAGTAGATGTTTCAGCTCTTGAAATCAACAACCACATTGCAATTTCTGACATTGCAGTTCCTGCAGGTGTTGAAGTATTAACTCCAGCTGATGAAGTAGTAGCAATTGTTAAGGCTATGAAAGAAGAAGTTGTTGTTGAAGACGAAGATGCAAATGCACCAGCAGAAGTTATTTCTGAAAAAGCAGATGCTAAAACTTCAGAGGATGCTGAATAGTACATTTATGAGAGTAATACTTGGTTTAGGTAATCCTGGATTAAAGTATAGTAACACTCGTCATAATTGTGGTTTTTTAGTCACAGAAAAAGTAGCAGCGTTTTGTCAGGTAAAACTGGCCAAGCGCTGTTTTCATTTATATAACCAAGCGGTATATAAAAAAGACGAAGATAGTACTGTATTGATCCAACCACTTACCTATATGAATAATAGTGGTGAAATAATTAAAGATATTAAAAATTTTGATAAAGAACAGCTAATTGTAATCTGTGATCAAATGGATTTACCTGTAGGAAATATCAGAATCAAAAAAGGTGGCGGAAGCGCCGGTCATAATGGGCTCAAAAGTATTATATCAAATCTTGATGGTTATAAAGATTTCTTAAGAATCTATGTTGGAATCGGCAGACCTAAAGAAGGTGAAAGTGTCGTTGACCATGTCTTAGGTGTTGAAGAAGACCAAGAAGGTTTTTATCAAGGTATAGAAAAGGCTAAAGAAGCAATAATTGATATAATGAATGGAAAATCCCTTCCTGACCTCATGCAAAAGTATAATAAGAAGAATAAATTAGAAGTGACTTAATTTATTAATCTGTTAACTAAAATTGAATTATTATTTGGGTGTTAAGTTGACGATTGATAAATTTTTGTTCATATTTAATAATGCTAGTGTAGCAAAAAAGGGGCAATGATGAAGGACTTTGATTCATTTTTTCATTCGAATCCAAATCTGAACTTAAATAAAATAGCTATTGCCTTTTCTGGTGGTAGTGATAGCCTGAGTCTTTTATATTTGCTTTCACAAAAGTTTGATAAAAATAAACTGGTCGCTCTATATGTAAATCATAGTCTAAGATCAGATGAAGAGCTTTCTAAAGAATCCCAACTTAACATAATTAATTGTAAAAAGATGGGTGTAAAATATGAAGAACTGTATTGTGATAAAGGCGAAATTGAAAGAATTGCCAGTATTCGAGATTCGGGGATTGAGGATGCAGCTAGAGCTGCAAGGTATGAAAAGTTAATTAAATATTGTAAAGATAACAATATTAAAACAATAGCAACTGCACATAATAGCAACGATCAAGTTGAAACTATGATTATGAGAAATTTTAATGGGGCTTCTCCGTTATCCTTTTCATGTATACGTCGTGTTTCTAATATTGATGATATTGATGTGATCAGACCTGTTCTTGCGTATTCAAAAGAAGATTTGAGAGATATACTCAGAAGAGTTAATATCCATTGGAGTGAAGATTCAACCAATGGAGAGCAGAATTATCTTAGAAATAAAATTCGAGCAAATATCACTCCTTTAGTTGAGGATATTTTTCCTTCTGCTTCTTCAATAGTTCTAAGAAATGCTGAACTATTTGAAGGTTTTTCATCTTTAGTTGAAGAAAAGGTGAATTCTCTAATAATCAATGATAGAATCAATAAAAATTTATATGTAAAACAACAAACAATAGTTCGATACAATATAATTCTCACTTTAACAAAATCACATAAAATGGTTTCAATCAATCAACTAAAACATATTGATAATATTATCATTAGTGAGAGTGCATGTCGCAAAAATTTTAATGAGTTTGATCTTGTTATTGATGAAAATGATTATATTTTCTTTGAGCAAGCTATTGAAGATAAAAATTTTACATTTATAATAGAGAGTAAAGGAGATGGCTTTTTTAATTGTCCATCTTCTGTATTACATATAGATTCATTATCCAAACCTGATAAAGTTCAATTGCAGATTGCAGATGAGGATTTAAAGTTTCCTCTTGTCTTCAGAAGTTTGAAGAGTGCAGACTCTTTGGTAACTTCTGGCGGAAAGGTTTTGATTAGCAAATTAATTTCTTCTTGGAAAATAGATGAAAGTAAAAGGAAATTAGTTTATATTTTAGAAGATAGGGATGGAATTGTAGCTGTTTTTGCGCATCATGTGGGTGGAAGAGATAGACTTGCGGTTCATCTGAAAAAAACTCTTGTAGGAAAGAGTGTAAGAATATATAGTATTTTAAATAAGGAAATATAACGTGAAATTTTTTAATAATTCAAAAAACGCAAAGGCCAGTGTATATTATGCTGATGATCCTAAAAAAAACAAGGATAATCCTGATGACTTTTGGCAAGGCCTCAAAGGGTCTGGTGGACCTTCCGGAAGTGGAAATGGAAATGGTCCTCTTAAAAATCCTAAAAATAGATTATCTCTTGGAATCTTTATCTTTATATTATTGACTTTTGGTATTCTTTTCTTTGATAGTTCAATGAATCAAACATCTCAAACGGTTTCATATACAATGTTTAAGCAATATGTAGATTCTGGACAAATCAGTACTGTTGATATTGAAGCAAATAGTAAAATTACTTTTGTTGTTTCTAATGGTTTAACAATGAATACTCGTATTCCATATACTGATAATGAATTACTTCCCGAACTATTGGAAAAGGGTATTGTTGTTTCTGGCTCTGAACAGTCAATTTCAATCGCTGCTGTTATTTTCCAATTGGTACCTTGGATTATTTTCATTGGTTTCACTATTATGCTTTTCAAACAAGCTAATGGAATGAACGGTAAGATGATGGGGGGATTGGGTAAAAATCTCGCTAAAGAATATAAACCTGATGAAAATAAAATTACATTCGCAGATGTTGCTGGTCAAAAAGAAGCAAAAAATGAGTTATTAGAAGTTGTTGACTTTTTGAAACATCCTGAACGGTTTGTTAAAGTTGGAGCTAAAATTCCAAAAGGTGCCTTATTAGTAGGTCCTCCTGGAACAGGTAAGACTTTATTAGCTAAAGCTGTTGCAGGTGAATCTGGTGTTTCATTCTTACATACAAGTGGATCAGATTTTGTTGAAATGTTTGTAGGTATGGGTGCTTCCCGTGTTAGAGATTTGTTTGAACAGGCTAGAAAGGCTGCTCCTTGTATTATCTTTATTGATGAGTTAGATGCAGTTGGACGTGCCCGTGGATCAGGTGTCGGCGGTGGTCATGATGAAAGAGAGCAGACTTTAAATCAGATCTTAGTTGAGATGGATGGTTTTGATAGTACTTCAAATGTTATTATAATGGCTGCAACTAACCGTCCTGATGTTCTTGATAAAGCCTTATTAAGACCTGGTCGTTTTGATAGACAGGTTGTAGTAGATTTACCAGATATTAAAGAAAGAGAAGCTATTCTTGGTATACATTGTAGAAAAATCAAGCTAGAACCAGGCGTTGATTTGGCTCGTATTGCTCGTGCTACACCGGGCTCTTCTGGTGCAGATTTAGCTAATATGATAAATGAAGCAGCTCTATTTGCAGCAAGAGAAAATAAAGAGACTGTTTCAATGAATAATATTGAGATGGCTCGTGATAAAGTGATGTTGGGTGTTGCTCGTGAATCTAAATTCATGACAGATGAAGATAAAAGAGCGACTGCTTATCATGAAGCTGGTCATACTTTGCTCCATTATTATTTGAAGCATGTTGATCCTCTTCATAAAGTAACAATTATTCCTCATGGTAGAGCATTAGGTTTGACAATCTCTTTGCCTGAAAATGATGCGTATACTTTGAATAGATCAAAATTAGTAGATAGAATAAAAATTACTATGGGTGGCTATGTAGCGGAAGATATAGTTTATGGTGAGACAACTACTGGTACAAGTAATGATATTCAACAGGCAACAAATATTGCTAAGAGAATGGTTACTGAATTTGGTATGAGTAGTTTGGGATTCATAAATCTAGGACAAGAGGATGAACCTTTGTTCTTAGGTCGTGAGATAGCACAACATAAAAATTATAGTGAAGAAACAGCAAGAATTATTGATACTGAAATGAGAAAAATTCTTGATAAATGTATGATTGAAACACGTGAAATTTTAACAACATATAGAGATCAACTTGATACGTTAACAGATGAATTAGTTATCAAAGAGACTCTAGATGATGCTGAAATAAGAGTATTATTAGGTTTTGAACCTACTGACAATAAACTTAGCCTTAAGGACTAAAAATGGAAAATGATTATTCGTTGACTCGAAACTTCTGTATTATTGCTCATATCGACCATGGTAAATCTACCTTGGCTGATCGATTTATCGAAAAAGCAAAATTAGGAAAACAGAGGGGAACTGCTCAAAATCAAGTATTAGATAGTATGGATATCGAAAGAGAGCGCGGAATTACAATTAAAAGCCAAGCTGTAACTATTCCATACACCGCAAATGATGGAAGAACCTACAAGCTAAATCTTGTAGATACTCCAGGCCATGTTGACTTCAGTTATGAAGTTTCACGTGCTATCAGTTCCTGCGAGGGTGCTCTTCTTTTGATAGATGCATCACAAGGTGTTGAAGCACAGACTCTTGCAAATCTTTATTTAGCAATGGAACATAACTTAGAAGTAATTCCTGTAATAAACAAAGTGGATTTGCCATCTGCAAATATTCCTATGTGTTTGGAACAGATAGAAAATGAATTGGGATTAGATCCTGATATGACCATTCAAGTAAGTGCAAAAACTGGTGTTGGTGTTGATTTACTTTTTGAAAAGATTGTGGAGTACATTCCTTTTCCAGAAGGTAATGATGATGATCCTTTAAAGGCATTGATATTTGATTCTCATTATGATGCATATCGTGGTGTAGTAGTTCATTGTCGTATCTTCGATGGTTGTTTGAGTGCTGGTGATGTTGTTAGATTCATGCATGGTGGTGCTGATTATATAGTTGAAGAAGTTGGAATTTTTAAACTGAAATATGTTAAAGTAGACACTCTTCATGCTGGAGATGTTGGTTATATAATTGCAGGAATAAAAAACATAAGCGATATTAGAGTAGGTGATACTGTAACCCGCGTGGACCATCCTGCGAAAGTACCGTTATCTGGATTTAAAGAAGTACAACCTGTTGTATTCTCTTCAATTTATCCAGTGGATTCTAATGATTATGAAGAACTATTTAGTGCTATCGAAAAATTAAAGCTAAATGATGCTGCACTTGTTTATGAAAAAGATTCATCTGCTGCTTTAGGTTTTGGTTTTAGATGTGGTTTCTTGGGGCTTCTTCATTTAGAAGTTGTTCAAGAAAGAATTGAACGTGAGTTTAATTTATCAATTGTATTTACTTCTCCTTCAGTAGAATATAAGGTCCATTTGAAAAATAAAGAAGGTTATATTGAAATAGATAACCCTCTAGAATATCCAGATGAGATGCTTGTCGATTATAGTGAAGAGCCTTATATAAAAGCAAATATAATGACTCCAACTGATTATATTGGGTCAATAATGTCGCTTTGTTTAGAAAAACGTGGCGTGCAGACCAATATGAATTATCTTGATGAAAAAAGAGTTGAGCTTCAATATGAAATGCCATTAGCTGAAGTTCTATTTGAGTTTTATGATAAGCTGAAATCAATTTCTAGAGGTTATGCATCTTTCGATTATGAAGTTATTGGTTATAAGAGAACAAAACTTGTTAGATTGGATATTCTTGTTAATGGTGACCAAGTTGATGCTTTGTCTCAATTGGTGTTTAAAGAGAATGCTGCTGCTCGTGGTAAGATTGTTTGTGAAAGATTGAAGGCTGAGATTCATCGCCAACAATATAAAATAGCAATCCAGGCTGCTATCGGTGGTACTATTGTATCAAGAGAGACTATCAATGCTTATAGAAAGGATGTTACTGCTAAATGTTACGGTGGTGATATTTCTAGAAAACGTAAGCTTCTTGAAAAGCAGAAAGAAGGTAAAAAAAGAATGAAGATGGTGGGAAATGTTGAAATACCACAGGAAGCATTCTTGGCTGTTTTGAAGAGTGAAGATAAGAAAAATAATAATTAGTATAATTAAATTTTATGGAGATAGGTGCATTTTGTACTTATCTCTTTTGTTTTTTACTGTTTGTAATAAATAATTTGATTTTGTCTTAAGCTAATTTTCTGTTATACATTATAAAAAGAATTATACCTCTCACTGAGTTTATTCTTTTTAAAAATGAATATTGGAATAATGCGCTAGATAAAGTAAACTTTGATAAACGTGATGCAGTTGAATCCCAATGAGGATTTATTAGCACCTAAGGTTGGAATAAATATGTTCTTAACTACGTAGTATATACAAAAGGCGGTTTGTAATTATGAAAATGAAACAATTTGATACTCTAACAAATGGAGATATCGTTTTAAGTGCTACTATTAATAATGGTCCTTATGAATTAGAAGTTTTAAGTCTTGGAGCTTTAATTCATTCTCTGAAGGCTCCAGATAAAAATGGAAAAATTGGAGATCTAGTGTTGGGTTATGATAGTGCTGAAGAATATCTTTCAAATAAAACTTATTATGGAATGACTGTTGGTCGATTTGCAAATAGAATACAAGGTGCAAAATTCAATCTTGATGGAAAAGTTTATGAATTAGATCCAAATGACAATGAAGTTAACTGTCTCCACAGTGGAAAAACGAGTTTATGTTGGAAGAATTGGGACATGGAGCTTTTAGAATTGAATGATAATCCTGCTGTTAAATTGAGTGTTACAAGCAAGGATGGCGAAGGTGGATTTCCAGGAAACCTAGAAGTTAATGTTGTATATGAATTAACTCTTAATGGACGAGTTGAGATTACTTATACTGCAATATCTGATAAGAGATCTATTTTAAATCTTACAAATCATAGCTATTTTAATTTATCCGGTAATCAAGAAAAGAATATTTTAGAAAATGAAATAAAAATTGATAGTGATTCTTACTTAGAGATTGATGATAAATGTATTCCTTCCGGTAAAATTTTAGATGTTGCTGGTACTCCTTTTGATTTTACAGAATTTCATAAATTAGAAGAAAGAATTAATAATACTCCTACAGGTTATGATCATTGTTTCTGCTTTAATAATTGGGATGGTTCCTTAAAAGAACGAGGAGAGTTAAGAGATCCTGATTCAGGAAGAAGTATGAAGTTTTACACAACTATGCCAGGAGTTCAGATGTATACTGCAGATTTTTTTGATGAAGGAATGCTTGGAAAAAATAAAATACCATGCATAAAAAATGCTGGAGTTGCCTTGGAAACACAATTTTATCCAGATTCTCCTAATCATGAAGATTTCCCATCTTGTGTTATTGAAGCAGGAAAAGTGTATCAATACAAAACGGTATATGAATTCTCTGTTGTAAAATAATTATATAACTTTACTCTAAAAAGCGTTTCTTATCAGTCTGATGGAGGCGCTTTTCTTGTTTTCTAGTGTTTATGTTTGTGCCTTTTGAAAATAATTTTATTTTTTTTCATTTCTTTAAAAGAAAAATTCTCAGGTACAGGATCGGGGCCACCATAATATCCGCGATGGCATCTGGCGATTCTAGCCACACCTAATGTAGTTCCTTTGATAATTCCATGTTTTGCTACAGCCTCAACAAAATAACTAGAACAGGTTGGAGAATATATACAGCTGCCACCTATATATGGAGATATTAAACCTTTGTATAGGTAAACTGGTATTAAGAATATTTGTCTTATGATCCTGTTTATAATTTTCATAAATCAATAATACTAAAAGAATAAGATATAGACAACAAAAAATATGGCAAGATAAAAAAATAAGATTTATTTAAGTTTATGTTAAGTGGTTTTTTTTGAGTTTGATTGCTTAATTTGTATTTGACTTTTACATTAAGAAATGATAACTTACAACGTATTCGAAAAATTTTTACGGAGGAATATAGATATGGCAGGTAATGTTTCAAAGAACGCACGTCGTAGTGGTGCTAAAGTATTAACAAGTCGCTGGGGCGGCACAATCAAAATGAAATCAGTATTTGAAAATGGTAAATTACGTCATGTAGCTTATTGCGAAAAAACTGGTAATACAGCTCGTAAAGCTAAAGATTTAATGTAGTATTTTAATATTATTCATTTGAATTTTATAAAAAGAAGTCCAAGGTTTTTCCCTTAGGACTTTTTTTATGTCTTTTGCTTGTGGTTTTTTATGAAATATTGATCTTAGCTCGATGTTTAACTACACAAAATATAAGATAAACTAGAGCTCCTAAAAATTGCAGAATATTAAATTAGGAAATAGATTTTAGATGATTGTCTTTACAATAAATACAAATATATGGCGTATAATTGGTGTTTTTAGCATTAAAAAAACAACTCTAAATGAGTATATACCATATTTGTATCCAGCTTTTGCAGTTAAAAGCAAATAAATATTTTGCTATTTTAGGAAAACGTTGGTATAGTATATTTATTGTTGATAAAAAATAGTATGCGTTATATGTTGCTGAATTTTTGATTATTAAGACCTTTTTGTGGTGAGAAGGTCTTTGTGTAAAAGAAATTAATTCTTTTATAACTTTTTTTTGTATCGAAATCCAAACTCGTATGATAAACTTACTATAAAGAAAGATGTATTTAAAATACGAAACCTATGATATCAAAATTTAGGAGGAAAACCGTGAAACGTTTTTCAACAAGAAAATTAATGTCGGCAATGGTAATTACATTGCTTGTCGTTTCTCTCGTCGGATGTAAAACAACTAAAACTAAGGTTGAGGAAGCACCTGCTGCTGCCCCTATTGTGACCCAACCAGAGAAAAAAATGGAACAACCAGTTGTTGAACCAGTTGTTGAACCAGTTATGGAAAAAACTGTTGAAGTACCAGAAGTAAAGGCTCCAGTAGAAGCACCTGTCGAAATGGCACCTGTTGAAGCAAAAGTGGAATATCCTCTTGGTATTAAACCTATCGTAAAAAGTGATGCAGATTATCCTGTATTTGACTTATTTATTGTTCATACTGGTGACATTCAAGGAAATGTTGATGCTTCAGAAAATAGCATCGGTTATGCAAGACTTGCTACTATGCTTAAGGTTGCAAGAAGCTTAACAGATAATATCCTACTGTTGGATGCTGGTGATGTAATCAGTGGTAGTGCAATAGTTGAACAAAATCATGGTGAAACAGCAGGCGTTTTATTAGATATGTTAGGTTATGATGCAGTAGCTCCTTCTTCTATGGACTTTGCATATGGTGCTGATTATCTAATTAATGCTAAAAATAGCACTAAAGATTATACAGATCTTAAAGTATTATCTGCAAATATCTTAGATAAAGATGCTTATTTACCATTCCAACCTTATCAATTATATGATTATAACGGATTCAATGTACTAGTTGTTGGTTTAACAACTCCAGTAGATTGTGTTACTGATTATAGTTTTGTAAGTAGTGCTGTAATAAATAATGCACAGTATGCATTGGATATTGCTCATCAGTATGCTGATTATGTTGTTGTTCTTGGAAACATGGATGGACAAATTACAAGTAAATTTATTTGTGAAAATTTAAATGGTATTGATTTGTTTATTGATGGATCTGATAGTTGCATGAGTAGTGGTCAAGTTGTTAATGGTGCAACAATTGTTAGCACTAATGCTAAATTTAACGAACTTGGCGTTGTTGATGTTGTTGTAAAGAATGGAAAAGCAACTGGTGCATATCCATTTACAATCACAGCTTCAGATGTAAATAATCCAAAACACAGTAGATTAGCTTCTGCTTATGGTATTACTGCAGTTCCTGAAGATGGTCAGGTATGTAATTACATTGAATCTCAAAAAGCTAAAATGCCTACAAAAAAGACAGTTAGTGTTTCTGTTGAAATGAAAATGAAAACAACTCCAAAAGAAACTGAGAAAACTATGGAACCTAAAAAAACCATGGAACCTAAAATGACTATGGAACCTGTTGCTCCTCAATATCCATTAGGAATAATGCCTATAGTTAAGAGTGATGCTAATTATCCTGTATTCGATTTGTTTGTAGTTCATACATCTGATACTCAAGGTAGAGTTTATGGCTCTAAGGATAATATTGGTTATGCAAGACTTTCAACAATGTTGCAAGTTGCAAGAAGTTTAACTTCTAACGTCTTAGTACTTGATGCTGGTGATACTCTCGCTGGATCTTCTATTGCTGAATATTCAAACGGTGTTGCTCCTGCAATGTTATTAGATATGTTAGGTTATGATGCAATAGCTCCAGCTTCATTAGAATTTAAATATTCTGCTGATACCCTAGCTCAAGCTGCAGCATATGCTAAACAAAACTCTAATGTAAGAGTTCTTTCAGCTAATATTTTGGATGATGAGAAATACTTACCATTCCAACCATATCAGTTATATGACTATAATGGATTTATTGTTGCAGTAGTTGGTTTGACAGCTCCTATTGAGAATGTTGATGGAATTAACTTTACAGATGATTTAGTACTTCAAAATGCACAATATGCATTAGATATGGCTCATCAGTACGCAGATTATGTAGTTGTCCTTGGTAACATGGATGGCAATAAAGCTGGAATCTCAAGTGAAATGATTTGTCAGAACCTAAACGGGATTGATTTGTATATTGACGGTTCAGATTCAAAAATTAATGGAAGCAAAGTAGTAAATGGTACTACAATTGTTAACAGTAAAGAAAATCTAGGAAGCATCGGTGTTGTAGATGTCGTTGTTAAAAACGGTATGGCAATGGGTGCATATCCATTCGAAATTACTGCCTCAGATGTAAATAATCCTTCTAATAGTGATTTAGCTTCTGCTTATGGAATTATTAACATTCCTGAAGATTCAAAAGTTAATCATATGTTAGCTTATTTCGAAGAACAGATTGCTCCTGTATTGAATACTGTAATTGGAAAAGCAACTTATACATTATCAACTTCTAATATTAAGAAGCAGCCAACAAGTTTCTCAAGACTTGTATGTGATACGTTAACTTCAGAATTAGGTGCAGATGCAACTATTCTTCAAGCTGGAATATTCGGTCAATCTATTGAAAAGGGTGATGTAACAATAGCAGATGTACGTGATGCATTTACAAATGATTATACTGCTTGTGTTAAAGCAGTTACTGGTCAAGAAATATATGATGCATTAGAAAAGGCTTATGATACTCTTCCTGCTGAAAGCGACCATTATGTACTTACCGACTTAAAGGTAGTTTATAATAAATATGCTAAAGCTGGAAATCGTATCTTACGTGTTAAAATTGGTAGTATGAATATCGATAAAGATGCAACTTATAAAATAGTTACAACTGATATGTCTGACTTAGGAATGAAAGTTTCTGAAAATGATATGATTTTAACATATGTAAAAAATGCTATTGAAATGAAGTTCTAATAGACTTTAAATCAAGAGTTAAAAAAAAGGAAACATTGTCTGTAACATGGCAATGTTTCTTTTTGCTTAAAAAAGATTAACTCAGTAAATACCTTTATATCTTAATGAAAGTCAAAATATAAATGAGTTTATAAAACTACCAGTTAAATTCTAAAGAATTAATCTATATGATATATAGGTCTTTTTATATCATATCAAAGTAAATGCTTTTGAGAGCATGCTATTATCTTAAAATATATAAGTAAAATAAATTTAAATAGAGATTCGTTATTAGTATTTGATCTTCTTGATTTATTACTGATAATGTTTTTTTATAGTAAGTTTAATAATAATTATTATAGAATTTTAATTACTTACTTGTTAAATAATAATCACTGGTATTAATTTAATATAAGTAATTTTAAAAATTAGAGTTAATTTTATTCAAAAGAGTGATTTAATCTATGATAAAGCTATATTTTCTTAAAAAAAAAATCATTTTTTTAACTATTGTATATCGAAATTTATTCTCTTGTGGTATACTCAACACAATTGTATTAAATATACAAAAATTAATAAGATATCAAAATTTAGGAGGAAAAACCGTGAAAAGTTTTTCAATTAGTAAATTATCAACAGCTCTAGTTATTTCAATATTAGCTGTTTCTCTAGTTGGATGTTCTACAACATCAACTAAAGTAGAAGAGAGTGCTACAGAAACTCCAGTTGTAACTCAACCTGAAACAACTGCTGTTACTGAGGCAATGGCTCCAGTTCAAGAAACAGTAACTACTGAAGAACCAGTTGTAGCTGAGGAAGAAGTTGTAGCACCTGTAGAAGAAGTTGTAGCTGAGGAAGAAGTTGTAGCACCTGTAGAAGAAGTTGTAGCTCCTGTAGAAGAAGTTGTAGCTCCTGTAGAAGAAGTTGTAGCTCCTGTAGAAGAAGCTCCAGTTGAATACCCATTAGGTATTGAACCAATTGTAAAAAGCGATGCAGATTTCAATTCTTTTGATTTATTCTTCGTTTATACAGGTGATGTAGAAGGTACCTTTAATGCATCAGAAACTAGCGTTGGTTACTCAAGACTATCAACTATGTTGCAGGTAGGAAGAAGTATTACAGATAACATCTTAGTATTGGATGCTGGTAATGCACTTTCAGGCTCTTTGGTTGCTAATGAAACTCAAGGTGTTGCAGCAGGATCTTTATTATATATGCTAAACTATGATGCTATTGCACCACAAGCTGGTGAATATGCATTTGGTGAAAAGGCTCTATTCAGTGCTTCAAGTTTAGCTAAAGAACAATCATCATTAAAGGTATTAAGTGCTAATACTTTAGATGCTGATGCTTATCTTCCTTTCCAACCTTACCAGTTATATGACTTTAATGGTTTTACAGTATGTGTTGTAGGTTTGACTAGCCCAGTTGCAAATGTAACAGATCTTACATTTGATAGTGATATTGTTTTACAAAACGCTCAGCTTGCTGTAGATACTGCAAGACAATATGCTGATTATGTAGTTGTTCTTGGTTCTATGGATAAGGTTTCTAGTAAATTCATTTGTGAAAATATAAATGGCATTGATTTATTTATTGATGGTTCTAATTCAGCAGTTGAAAGTGGTACAATTGTTAATGGTGCTACAATAGTAAGTGCTGGCGCTAATATGAGTTCTGTTGGGGTTGTTGATGTATTGGTTAAAGATGGTACAGTTTCTGTTGTATCTCCTTTCCAAATTTCAGCTGCAGATGTAAATGACCCTGCAAATAGTGCTTTAGCTGCTGCTTATGGTATTACATCAATTCCTGAAGATTCAAATGTTGCTGCATTTATTGCAAGCGAAGAAGCTCAGGTAAATGATAAATTATCAGCTCCTGTAGCAACTGCTGCTAAGACTTATGCTAATGATGATGCTTCAAAGAAACAAACTAAATTAGGTTCTTTTGTAAGTGCTGCTACTACAAAGGCAACTTATGCTAATGCATCTATTTTAAGTTCAGGTTTATTAGCTCAAGCAATTGAAGCTGGTGAAGTTTCAACATTAGATTTAAACGCAACAGTTCCTTCAGATTCAAATGCTATTGTAACTGAAATGACTGGTGCTCAGATTTATGCTGCTCTAGAGGCTGCATATGCTTCTTTACCAGAAGGCTCAGATACATTCGTACAATCAGATCTTAAAGTTATTTATAACAAATACGCTAAGGCTGGAAGTCGTGTATTACGTGTTAAATTAGGCAATACAAATATTGATAAAGATGCAACTTACACAATTGCAACAGATATGAATTTAGTAAATGCTGAAGGATTTGACATGGGAACTAAAGTAGGTTCTGGTGATTCTTTCACTACTATTATAATTGACGCTTTAAATAACTAAGTTTATTAGTTTTTAAGTTTTATAACAACAAGGGCATTGCATGAAATACTGCAGTCCCTTTTTTTTGCATTTGGGGGAAAATTATTTATACCATCACATTGTATGCTAGCATAACACCTGCAAAGATTAATAAATCTTTGTATGCATGTACTCAGTTATCAATGGTAGAAATACTAAAAATCCTCTCAAAAAGGCTCAGAGGCTTTTTATAATGCTTTTAGGGCATTTTTATAGGTTTGTTCTATGTTTATGCATTTACCTCTAAAAGACTTCACATAGACGCATATAAGAATAGCTGTCATTGGTCTTAATGTTCTTATTGTAAGAATTTTGAATAGCTAGTTTTTAAGAGTGATTACAGAAAATATTCAGTTATCAATAGAGGTTTTGAGAGTACAAAGTTTATATTTGATTTAAATCTTTAAATGAATGGATGTGGATTCATTAAAAATACTGTGTATTACAAATATTATGTCTGAATGATTATCCAATTAATATTGTTTCTAAGTTCTACTAATTACATATAGTGGTGTTGAGCATTAGTGTTTTATCTTTATAACTTTCAAAATATTTTTAATTATGTTTGATATGCCTGGGTTAGGAATTTTTGTTGGTCAAGATATTGATATATATATATTAATTGAAGATTTTAAATTGGTTAATTAACAATTTACATATTTCGAGTTTGAAGTTTGTATATTTAATAATTAGAAATTTTTAATTTATTGTTAATGGATGTGATAATAATTCAATTAATTACATCAATTCAACTTGTAGGTATTTATTTTAAAAAAGCTAAGTGAATTGTGGAAGTTTAGTGATTATTTAATAGATTATAAAAAAAAATTTATATAAGTTTGAGAATTAACAAAAAAGGTTGAAAATTAGGATGAGCATGAATAAAAAAGAAAAAAAAGACGATATATTTTTTAGATTTTGATTTTTTCGCTATAACCTTTTTGAGGATAAACTGATTTTTTTAATGAATGGAAAAAAAATTTTTACAAAAATAAAATATTTTAAGGTTTTTTTGGAAAAAATTTGAGCTTAATAGCTTTAATAACAGAATAAAACTTTAATTCTACTGATTAAAATAGACATAATATTGATTTTTTATAAAAAAAAATAAAAAAAATTAAAAAAAATTAATGAGCTAAAAGCGCTAAGTAACCTAGATAAAAGAGTTATTTATGTCTATAATTATTTTTAGTAATTTTGGAAAAAAAAGTTTTAAAATCGTATTGACAGAAATCGCTCTATGGAGTAACTTACCATTGTTCACAACGAAAAGCGCTTGTAGCTCAGTAGGCAGAGCAGGTGGCTGTTAACCACCCTGTCGGGGGTTCAAATCCCTCCGAGCGCGCTTGGTAAGCTCTCTAAAGAAATTTGGGGAGCTTATATTTTTGCTCAAGACATGAGAGCCTGTTCATGTCACGACTGAAAGAATTTTATATAATGCTGTATTATTAATTGTTCTTTCAACTAAGAATACTTTCTTAAAGGAATTGACGATGGCAACTAGAAGAGGTCCCCGTTTTAAAGAATGTCGTAGATTAGGTGTGAATGCTTGTGGTCACCCTAAGGCTATGGATCGCGCAAATGATCCTGCTTTTCGAAAGAAACACAAAGTTTCCGATTATGGATTACAACTTGCTGAAAAACAGAAAGTTAAAGCATATTATGGTATCTTTGAAAAGCAACTTCGCAACTACTACGCTGAGGCTAGTAAATCTGTATTAAGAACAGGTGATGCATTAATCACTACTCTTGAATGTAGATTGGATAACTTAGTTTTCCGTATTGGATTTGGTAACTCAATCAGACTTTCACGTCAGCTTGTTTCCCATGGCCACATATTGGTAAACGGAAAGAAGGTTGATATTCCTTCTTATCGCTGTAAAGTTGGCGATGTGATTTCTCTTAAAGAAAAATCACAAAAGAACGAACAGTTCAAGAAAAATTTCTTGGGTGCTGCAAAGTTCAAACTTGCTTATATTGATAAGGACGAAGCTAAATGTGCTGGTACTCTTTTAAGAATGCCAGAAAGAGCTGAAGTTCCTGTAGAAATTAACGACCAATTGGTAGTAGAATTCTATTCTAAATAAGTTCTAACTTATTTAATAATAATGAAAAATCTCTCAGCAGCATCTGAGAGATTTTTCTATTTTCCAGTAAAGTTTTAAGGAAAAAAAACTACATAGCATAATATACTATGTAGATAGAAAAAATAAATTAAATTCTAATTACTTGTTTTCATTTATAAATTCTTTAGGCGCGATTAATTCAAAGAAATGTACTGTTCCATCTTGTAGTGATACAGCTGTGACCAATTTTCTAAAAATTTTATCAAAACCAGTCGCATTTTTTAATATAGCAGTGTTTCCAGTTTTTACAATAGAATTTGCTATTGTTCGAGTTGTTGTGGTAATTTTAACAACATTATCTTTTTCAAAAGATCGTTCCATTTGAACAAATTCCTTTTGTCCCTTTTTCCTTTTGGGTTTACCTGTTAAAGGAATACCAAAAATTGTTGAGTTTTTTTCAAAATCTTCAAAATGAAATGTATCAAATACTCTGAAAAGAAATACTCCATATTCTCTTTGTGTTCCGTCTGAGCAGCCATACCAAGTTGAAAATGTTTTCCAAGTTAGTTTACCGCCGTGCTTCTGTTCTAACTTAGAAAGAAATAATTCTGTTTCTTCGTCCATGCATTGCTCCTTGAATAATAGTGTTAATTATTGTAGCATGCAAATCAGATTATTGAAAGTAATTACTAGGTAGAGGACATATTAAAGCGATGGATTATAGTGAAAAAGATTTTGGGAAGATATTAAAGAAAAATGCGCTCAATATACGACGTCTTGTTTTGCAAGATGATACCGAGTGTATGAGAGTCTATGATAGAAATCTAGAAGAATTTCCAGTTTCTGTTGATTTATATGGTAAATTTGCGAGAATTACTGATTATAGCTTGAATGGACTTGATGAAGACATAATTGCAACTTGTTGTGATATTGTTAGACGTATGTGCTATATTCAAGCAGATCATGTTATTTTTCATAGAAGATCAAAAATTGGAAAAGAACAACATGAAATTCTTAGCGAGCAGAGTTTGCTTGTGGAAGTAAAGGAAAGTGGACATACCTTTACTGTCGATTTAACAAAACGTATAGATACAGGCTTATTTTTAGACCATATGAGAACTCGTCAGATGGTTCAACAAATGAGCAGAAAACTTAGAGTACTGAATTTATTTTCATATACTGGAGCTTTTTCAGTTTACGCTGCTGCTGGTGGTGCTATGAAGGTTGATTCGGTTGACTTGAGTTCTACTTATACTGAATGGGCAAAAGATAATCTTCTCAAAAATGGTTTTGAGGGGGAAAATTACAACTGTATTACAACCGATGCCTTAAAATTTATTATTGAGTCTGTTAAAGAAGGTCGCAAATATGACTTAGTTATATTTGATCCACCGAGTTTCTCAAACAGCAGAAAAATGGACGATAAGTTTGATGTTAGCAAAGATTATGTGCGCTACTTTAACTTGATCAACAATTTACTTGAAGAGAACGGAATATTAATATTCTCAACTAATTTGAGTTCTTTTCATATGGACACAGGAAGGGTAAGAGGATTTAAAGTTACACAAATTACTAAAGATGTGACTGCGCCTGGCTTTACAAAAGCAAAAGGAACCTCACGTACCTGGTTATTAACATGGACCAATCATTTGAGACTTCAGAAAAGAGATTATGAAGGAAGATTGGGCATACAAAAAGCGAAGGATCCTGACTATATAGACTGGCAGGAAGATAAGGAAAAACCAAACATGGATATTTTAAACGAAAACAAAGAAGAAGAAGTAGTAGAAACTTTAGCTAACACAGAAGATCAAACAGTAGAAAACAATGTAGAAAACACAACTGAAGATGCAAAAGAAACAGCTGTAGCAGATGATGCTGCAGATACAGCAATTGAAGAAGTAGAAGAGAAAGCATCTGAAAAAGATACAAATGATTTTGAAAAAATAATTGCAACTCTAGAAGAAGATGAAATCCCTTCAACTGAAGAAGTTTCTAATGAAGACGGTATGTTGACACTTGACTGGGATGACAGTGAAGTTGTTGCTCCAACAGTTAGAACTAAATCTAAACCTAGAGCAGTTACAAGTCTTGCTGATAGAAAACTCAATAATAGAGAAGAAAATACAGAATCATCAGATTCTTATAAATCAGATAGAAGAGATTCTCGTGGTGGACGAGGTGATGACCGACGTTCAGGTAGAAGAGATGAAAGCAGATCTTCTTATGGTCGTGATAATAATAGAGATAGAAAACCTTCATATGGTCGTGATAACGATAGAGACAGAAGACCTTCATTCGGTCGTGATAACGACAGAGACAGAAGACCTTCTTATGGTCGTGATAATGACAGAGACAGAAGACCTTCATTCGGTCGTGATAACGATAGAGACAGAAGACCTTCATTCGGTCGTGATAACGACAGAGACAGAAGACCTTCTTATGGTCGTGATAATGACAGAGATAGAAGACCTTCATTCGGTCGTGATAACGATAGAGACAGAAGACCTTCTTATGGTCGTGATAACGACAGAGATAGAAGACCTTCATTTGGTCGTGACAATGACAGAGATAGAAGACCTTCATTCGGTCGAGACAATGACAGAGATAGAAGACCTTCATTCGGTCGTGATAATGACAGAGATAGAAGACCTTCATTCGGCCGTGACAATGACAGAGATAGAAGACCTTCTTATGGTCGTGACAATGACAGAGATAGAAGACCTTCATTTGGTCGTGACAATGACAGAGATAGAAGACCTTCATTCGGTCGAGACAATGACAGAGATAGAAGACCTTCATTCGGTCGTGATAATGACAGAGATAGAAG